>JAGRAG010000185.1 GCA_020435025.1 Bdellovibrionales bacterium
CAATATCGCTTATCTCTTTTTTGTGAAACTGAAACTTTATCTCCTTTGCAGTCGCCGTACCGACAATCATTAAAACAAGAGTTGCAATAATGGCTTTTTTCACTCAAATCTCCTTTGTTATAAAGGTAAATTGTAATCCTTATTTTTCATTTAATTTGCAAATCCTTGCAAACTTTTTGTCAACTCTTCGAATTTGCAAATGACATAGAAAGTTGAGACGCTAAAAACAGAACCCATGACTATTTGAAACACTCATAAATTTCAGGTAAAAGTCTAGTACGTCGCTCATTAATTTTTTTTGCAACTCTTTTCCATTGTACAAGGTGTTTTATGGTCGTTCATAGTCATCTAGAAATTTCAACGACAGGACAAGGTCTGTATCTCATCACTCGCCAGATAGAGGAGCATGTGAGGAAATCTCAGTTGACAAACGGCTTGGTTCATCTTTTTCTACAACACACCTCAGCGTCTTTGATTATTCAAGAAAACGCGGATCCAACGGCTCAACAAGATTTGGAAGAGTTTTTAGATAGGATGGTTCCGGAAAATCAACACTGGCATCAGCACACGCTTGAAGGTCCTGATGATACGACCTCTCATTTAAAAGCGGCTTTAACTCATACTTCATTACAGATACCGCTTTTAAATGGGCGACTGGCTCTCGGAACCTGGCAGGGGCTTTTCCTGTGGGAACACCGTCATCAGAGGCATTCAAGAAAGATTGTGATCACGGTTATTGGAGAATGAACCTGAAAGTCCATCTCACTCGATTTTTGAGAAATTTTTCGAAATCGTCTTAAAGCAGCTGATTGCAAAGAACGGACATTGACAGCTCCTAACCTATGCGTTACCCAGGCTGGTTATGATGTTGAACCAATTGTTATATGGAGTTAGACGAGTTTTTTGGATAGGACTTTGTGTCTTTGCGAGTGTGTCTGTAGCCGCTACCCACCACGCCACTCCTATCCGGATCGCTGTCGCGAGTAATTTTGCTACGACCTTGAATACGATTCTCACACAATACAAAAAGTCCCATCCGCAAAAGGTTGAACTGATTGTTAGTTCTACGGGGAAACTATTTGCGCAGATTCAAGCAGGTCTTAATATTGATATTTTTTTAGCAGCTGATAAAGAGCGACCCATGAAGTTGTTCACAGAGAGTTTAGAAGTCGACAAAGAAGTTTACCTTTACGCTTTAGGGCGATTGGCACTATGGAGCAATAAGGAAATAGGTGAATCCGTAAAGGCACCGACCATATTACATAAAGCTCGCCGTATTGCCTTAGCCAAGCCCCAACTAGCGCCTTATGGACAAGCGGCTCAGGCCGTTCTTAAGAAATGGGAACTCTGGGATATCTTGCAGTCACGATATGTCTTTGGAGAAAATGTGCAACAGGTCTACCAATACATGAAAACTCAAAATGTTGAAGCCGCTTTCGTAGCGCTCAGCTTAGTACTGCGAGAGAGATCAGTTCAAAAAAGTCACTATTTCAAGATTCCAGAGTCTTGGCACCCCCCTATAGAACAATACATGGTCCGGTTGACAACTCGACCAGAAGTTCAAAAGATCTTTAATTATTTAAAAAGCGCTGAAGCAAAAGAGGTGATCATAAAAGACGGTTACGGAGTGCGAAAATGAATTCAGAACACCTGTCAGCTTTGTTAATTACGATTAAATTGGCTTTTGCTACTACACTCATTTTACTAGTTCTTGCGATACCCATTGCCTGGTGGTTGGCCTGGTCTGATTCAAAATGGAAACCCATCATTGAATCTTTGGTAAGTTTGCCGCTTGTCTTGCCTCCTACAGTTTTAGGTTTTTATTTTCTAATCGCATTTAGTAAGAATTCATTTATAGGAAAATGGCTGGAACAATCCTTCGGGATCTCCTTAGTTTTTAGCTTTTCAGGGCTTTTACTGGGCTCTGTTATATACTCCTTTCCTTTTGTCGTTCGTCCTTTACAAAACACATTTACTGCGATCGGCAGACGTCCTATGGAGTTTGCCTCGATATGTGGTGCTTCTCCGAGAGACGCTTTTTTTTCAGTTCTTCTTCCTCTGGCAACTCCGGGAATCATCTCGGCGAGTATTTTAGGATTTGCCCACACTTTAGGTGAATTTGGGGTTGTTTTAATGATTGGAGGCAGTCTGCCCGGTGAAACGAAGGTGCTTTCTATCTCAATTTTTGAACTCGTAGAAATCGGACATTTTGAACAAGCCCATTATCTTTCTGCGTTTCTTTTAGGGCTTTGTTTTATCATGCTTCTTTCTGTCCATCTTCTCCAAAATAAGACAAGAGGTGGTTGGTTTTGAGCATTCACGTGGATCTACGACTTCAGCGCAATGACTTCCACCTTAGGGCCTCATGCGAGCTCCCGATGAAGGGACTTAGTATTGTTTGGGGACCTTCCGGAGCAGGGAAGAGTACTTTTTTGAAAGTTTTGTCGGGATTAGAAATAGGACAAGGGTCGTTGTTGTTTGGTCAAGAAATTTGGCAACAAGGTGAAGTCGGACTACCTACTTATAAAAGATCTATGGGCTATGTTTTTCAAGATGGGTATTTGTTTCCTCATATGAATGTTTTACGAAACATTGATTATGTTACACAACGAACAAAGTCGCTCCATTCGAAAGAGCAAAAAGAATTCTGGATTTCGGAACTAGATCTTAAGCCTCTTTTATTAAAAAAAACTACGGAACTATCCGGTGGTGAAAGGCAACGTGTCGCTCTTGCATTAGCGCTTGTTCGTCAACCAAGGTGGTTGCTTTTTGATGAACCTCTTAATGCCGTCGATGAGCCTTTACGGTATCGACTGTTAGATTTAATCCGCAATTACTGTCGCCAACATAGCGTTCCTATTCTTTATGTAACCCACTCACGCAAAGAAGCGCTGCTGTTTGGTGATTATTTTGTGCAAATTAATAACGGGACTGTCACATGGACCGGTTCTTACACTGAGCTATTAAGCTCTCCTGAAGATTTCCCTTTATTTAAAACGGATAAATTTTCCATTTTACCTTCTACACTAAAAGAACACGATCATCACTCGAAAGTATCTTTATGGAATTTCCCTGGCGGCACTCTCTATTGCCCCCTTTCTCAAAGTATGCGAAATGAGAAATCCACGCGATTGCTTATAGCGGCTAAAGATGTCAGCGTGACAAGACATCGGCCAGAAGAGTCCTCTATTTTAAATATTCTTTCTTCTGAAATTGACTCTATTATTCCTCATGGAACTGACCATTATTTTTTAAAACTTAAGATAGGAACTAGTTTTTTGTTAGCACAAATCACCTACAAGTCTCTTAAAACTTTGCAGTTGGAAGTCGGAGAAAGGGTCTATGCGCAAATTAAAGGAGTCGCCCTTTTAACTTAGCCTTCTTTTTCTTACATCCACTCAACATATAGACTTTGCTCAATAAGTTTTTTAGACTATGGATGCATCTCAAAGAACTTTAAGATAGCGAGTTATTTCGGGCATCTACGGAGGCTTTTATGTTTCGATTTTTAACTATATTGTCGCTTTTGTTTTTTTCGTCTTGCGCCAATCATGCGACACGAATGGCTCGATGGACGGGGTGTGGAGGAGACGTTGAAGAGCGACTTTTGGGAGAAAGCATAGGAATGCGAACAGTTGAAGCGACTTGCGATGGCAAAGTCATGATATGCAAATATTCGACATTTGGATTTGGCCAATGTCGTCCTAAAGAGGACGCCTACAAAGAAGGCAACTGGACCCAGCCACAAAACTGAACTTATACTATTTCCATTTAATAATTATTCAGCTTTAATCGTACGCTGATAGTACTGTAAAATCTGTTGAGCTAAATCAGGCTGTTGCTGTTCAAAAGCCATAATACCCAAACCAGAATGCACAAGGAGCTGTTGAGAATCTACGGTCATCTCAGTACCTGCGGGAAACAACAGGCCTTGACGATCTAAGATGCGTACCCCTTGAAATTCAAATTGCCTTTGTGATGAGAGCTCTGAAGGTTCTTTTGCAAAAATCTGATATGTCTGATCTGTTAATTTCGTTAACGAAGATTTCAAAGACGGATCGTTTAACAGTTCCTGTAAATCGATCTTAGGATTGCGACGACCTGAGTAAAGTAAAAGTTCGACTTCTGACTTTGTCGAATTCGCAGTGAACTCTTCGTACCCTGACTGTTCCTGAGCCAATGCAAGTGGAGGTAATGAAGGCATATTTCCAATTTTTACAAATCCTCCATTTTGTTCATGAGCTTCTAAAACCTGATTTCTGACGACAAAGTAACCACAAAAATCCTTGTACGATCCACGATTGGCTGTTTCGGGAGAAACAATCACTTGTCCGCTTTTATCGTAAATAGTGGCTTTTGTAGCACCAGGCTTATGACTCCACATTCCGTTATCATCCCGACGGTACCAGTGAAAATCCCAACCCGGACCCACAACTAAGGCAATTAAAGTAAAATCCTGCTTTCCACGATAGGCAAAAGCCTCTACCGGTTCAATTCCCATATCTTCTTGAACCGCTTTTTTCACATCAAAACAGGTGATATCAGAATATTTCTTGCCTGCCGATTCTCCGGGTTGAGCAAAACTATCTGTTCGACGATTGGTCGCATAGTTGTAACAGTTGTTATTACTTAAAACGGATCCCGTAGAATTCCAATAATCAAGATTGAGAGACGGAACCGAAATGGGAAAGAGATCTAAGGCAAAACTTTGAAGCCCACTTAAAGCTCCCAGAAGAATTAAACCTATCAACAGTCGCAGCATACCTTTCCCCCTTGCCATTCGTGGCAGATATCGTAATGGCCCTCGCGTAAAGTCGCAAGAGACTTTACTACGTTGAACAAGTTTCTCACTATTAATGCGATGCGATAGGCATTAGGGAATCACCGTGGACCTCGTAGGATAAGATTTTGTCCAACAGGTCATTTGAAGTCCCTCAGTTAACAAAGGCACTTTATGAAAAAAATCTCGTCTTTTCTTATTGGAATCGTAGTTTGCAACTCTCTAGCTCAACCGTTGCCTGATCGCACAATCAGCGAAGGAGTTGAACTTTCACTGAGTCGCATTGATACCGGAGTCACTTCCACTCCCGAAGCTATGATCATGAAAGGAGGTCGGCTGTTTACTAGTCATCACACTTCACATACAGCATTTTTACTGAAACATCCAAAAGGACTTTTTTTAATTGATACGGGAGTTGGTCAAAAAATAGATGAACAGTTTTACGATCTGCCTTTTCTTATTCGTCCTTTTTTTAAATTTACAAAAATAACGACCGTCATTGGCGCTTTGAAAAAGGAGGACCCAACTTTTGATCCGCAGTCCCTCTCAGGCATCTTATTGACCCATCTTCACTGGGATCATGCCAGTGCCATAGAAGAATTTCCCCAAGTACCTGTTTACACGACAGAGCAAGAGCACAAGGCAGCCTTTAAGAAAAGCGGAAAGGAGGTTGGCTATTTTCCATCACAATACGACTCCCCAAAAATTCAGTGGGAGTTTGCAAAAATGACAAATATTGCCTATGGCCCTTTTCCTCAAAGTAAGGATCTTTTTGGAGATGGCTCGGTGATCATTGTTCCAATGACAGGGCACTCTGAGGGCTCAATAGGATTTTTTTTGCATTTAAAAACAGCTCGCTATTTTTTTGTTGGAGATATTATTTGGACCGTCAAACAGCTTAAACAGGGGGTTCAAAAAGCCTACTTGGCAAGTAGTTTGGTGGATCACAGTCGACCTGTTCTTCAAGGAACAATTGAATTGTTACAACGAATCGAAAAAGAAAACCCAGATCTAGTTATAGTTCCAACTCATGATTTGGATCACAATAAGAAGCACATTCCTCACTACCCGAAGTTCGTTCACTGAAAACAGATGGCTCCCAAAAACTTTTCAACAGTTTTACTCCCTGTTGAGTGTTGCAAATTCTTTGAGGTCTCCACCATACTGGCAACAGTTGTTTATAAGATGGCTGAGTGAATCGAGGGTCAATCAAGCAGACAAAGCCTCGATCTGTTTCGGAACGTATCACACGGCCTGCACTTTGTACAACACGGGTGGCTCCTGGATTTCTATAAGCAAAATCGAATCCCTTATTAATGGTTTTGTCATAATGCTTCTTTAAAAGATCTCGATGAAAACTCAAACCTGGAAGGCCAACGCTAACTACAAACGCTCCAATCAGTGCATCACCCTTAAAATCAATTCCTTCGCTAAATCCACCGCCCATTACAGCAAGCCCTAAGGTCGATAAAGACAAATGAGTGCCTTCAAAAAAAGAATTTAAAAATTCTTGCCTTTCAGTTTCAGACATCGATGAGCTTTGTACAACCAAACGATAGTTGTCAGATTGGAGCTGAGTCGCCAAATTTTCAAGATACTGATAGCTTGGCAAAAACACAATATAGTTGCCCGTTTTCAAAGAAATTGCTTGTTCTATGAAATGAGCAAGACTTTTTAAACTTTCCTGACGTTTTTGAAAAGAAGTAGGAATAAAATCGGCGACAAGAACTAATTGGTTTTCTATTGGAAAAGGTGAAGAAAAAGCAACACTCGACATCGATTCGTCGCTCAAACTAGTAGAATAGTATTCGGGTGGCGAGAGAGTCGCCGAGAAAAACTGTCCCGACCCAAAATTATTTAAAATCTTTTGTACAAAAGGCGACGGATCCAGACAAAAAAGCTCAATAGAAACCTCTCCACCAGATTTTAATACGAGCCATTTAAATGATGTTTCCATTTCCTGATTCATCTGTAAAAAGTGAACCACTTCAAAATAAAGCTCTAAAGCCTCAACAAATACAGAGGTTCGTTTTGAACTGCGCAGACCCCTTTCAACACAAAATCGAAAAGACTGTAACACCTTAATCCAAGCGAGATCTTCTCCATCCAAAACCAATCCTTCTGCCGAAGAACTCTCATGTTCCTTCATTTCTTGCATCACTTTGATCATAGATTTCAAAGACTTTTTAAGCTGCGAAGATCCTTTAGAGGGAATTCGAGCCAGAAGCTCTTTAACCGTTTTTTGATGAATCAC
Source organism: Bdellovibrionales bacterium (assembly GCA_020435025.1). Lineage (GTDB taxonomy): Bacteria > Bdellovibrionota > Bdellovibrionia > Bdellovibrionales > UBA1609 > JAGRAG01. The sequence continues at coordinate 7,035 of JAGRAG010000185.1, forward strand.
CGCGGAATACATAGAACGAGCCCGATCCGGGAAGTTGTGTGCTTCATCCACTAACAATATCTGTTGAGGATTGTGGTCTCTACAGAATCTTTGCAATTGAACCCGCGGATCGAAAATATAGTTGACATCACATATTACCACATTGGCATATTGAGCTAGGTCTAAGGACAATTCAAAAGGGCACAACTCCTCTTGCCGAGCTATTTCTTCGATACGTTCTCGTGTTAAAGAGTCAAACCCACTAAAGGCAATATGGATGGCTTTGGGTCTTTTTGCAAAGTAACCTTTTGCATAAGAACACTCCTCAGGCGCGCACATCGCTCCTGGAGTAAAACAAATTTTTGATTTGGCTGTTAGAGTAATGTCCTTAATTGCCAGATTCTGGTTTCGTAAAAGATCCAATGTATTCCGAGCTAAAGATTGTCCCTCCGTCTTTGATGTGAGATAGAAAATGCGTTCTAACGAAGAATTAGAAAAAGACTTAATCGCCGGAAAGAGTGTCGAAATCGTCTTTCCAATTCCGGTAGGAGCCTGGATTAAAAAAGACTCTCTATTTTGTATGGCTTTGTACACACAGGCCGACATTTTCCATTGATTTTTCCTAAATTCGGGAAAGGGAAAAGAGAGAGACTGACTGGTCTTGCGCAAAGAAGATTTTTGAACCGCCACCTGATCAAACCATTCTACATATCTATCTAAAGTATCACTAAAAAAGTCTTCTGCTTCTTTACGTGACATTATTTTTTCTAATAAAAAGACCTGACCACTATCTTGTTCCACATAACAGAGATGCAAGAGACACTTCGATATCTCTGTATGGGTTTTAAAAAATAGAGCCGCATAGACTTGAAGTTGTGCCCAATGAAGATCCTGATCTTCTTTTGAGACATCGATAAATCGACGGCCAAGAGATTTGATCTCCTCCAGGTGCCATATCTCATCGAACCAGCACCCATCCAGACGCCCACGCACCTCCCATTCACGCAATCCCTTTAGAAAAGAGGAGGCAAGACTCAATTCTTTTTCGTAGTTCACATGCAAAGAAGCCCGGTCTTTTTGTATTTTTTGATGCCACTTTACTCCTTCAAGCCGCCTCTGGCGACCATACGCGGAGGTTTCATAGGTAATATCCCCTTTGTTGTGAACAAAGAAGACTAAATCTAGAACGGAAAGCGACTCTTTCTCTGAAATTTCCATACGTTCATGATCATCCATTTTATTTTTTGGTTCCAAACGATTTTTTTGTAGTACGGACTGGTTAACGAGAAAACACTGGGCTGTCCTATAGAGTTTTAAAAATTTATCGAATAAACGGGGAAAGCGAAATCGTTTTGTATGAGAAATAACGCGGTATGGACTGGAAAAAATTCAATCCCCTTTTAGAGCCAGGCGATTTTGGCGACTTCGTAGGGGATGTTGTGATCGTTGAAAAATTGGAGCCAGCCTTTTTGGGACGATTGCAGCTGATCATTTGGACTTTTGACTTCGACAAGAAGGTATTCGCTGTTCTTCCATAAGAAAAGATCGGGGAAACCACTGCTGTGCTTTCCCGGATGCTGTAGCCAGCGTTCGAGAAGCGTCCTAATTTGGGCAAAGGGGATCACCTGAATAGCCGTTTTTAAATCTTTAAACGGCACATTTTTCCAAGATAGCAACTGATGAGCGGTGAGATACTTGGCTTGATAGAGCTCTTCTAAATTTTGTACAAAATGTCCGTTTCGACTTATCCTCTCCCAGTGATCTAAGTGAGCTTCAATGTGGTCTTTTCTTCGTGGGTAGAATGTGGCACTTAAAAAGTCATTGGGTCCCCGTTGAAAGGGGTGATGAAAGGCTCCGGGGGCAGATTGAAAGGTGGGCTCCCAAATTAAAAGAGAAAAAAGAGCATTCCACATACGATTTTCAGTATAAATTCCCTGCCAACCTCTTGCTTCGTAAAAATTAAGAGTTTGTACTTCAACCGGAGCTTCGAAGTTTTGCTTTATCTTCCAATTAACGGTCTGATACTTCGGTCGAGTGGTCGAGGGATAAGAACGCCCTAGCTTTTTATGAAGTTTTGTCGGGAAGTGACGCAAAAATTCCTGTTCTGTCACATCTGGTCCATCAAGAACTAGCTGGTCACAGAGAGAGACCGCCTCCTCCAGTTTCCCGAGTTTCTCAAGCGTTCTTATCCGCCGTTCCCGAGCTGGTGGACACACACTCAACTCATAACAGGAAAGGGCGGCATCCCAGAACTGGTACTTTTCAAAGACTCGCCCTAAATAAGTCCAGGCTTTCATCTGTCGTCGTTCAACAAACCCATCCACGGGCTTTATTTTTATAAGAGACTCTTTGAGTTCTATCACTTCGGGTAAGTTGTCTTCTTCTATCGCTTGGTAAAGTGAGTCCCACCAGTCTGAAAGCTCTAATATCTGATCGACACTTTTTCGAGACTGGAAGGTTCGGTCCTCTTTGCGAATTTCATAAGGTTCAAACTTCTGTACACCCAGATCTTCGAGAAGAAATTCACTCATATCTTGATAGAGGTTTCCAAAAAAAAGCAGTCGATAGAGCCACATCTCTTCTTGTTTTAAGGGCCACAGTATCTCATATTCGTTTAACAAATCGCTTTTAATGTCCACAAAAGACATCTCGTCGGCCATTTCCAAGAGGTCCTCTTTTTTAATAGACTTCGGAATCCTTTTGTCCGTCCACTTTCCCAAAATGTCCACCCATTCTGGTTTGGTGAAAAGCGACCAAATTTCTTCGAGTTCAAAATCAGGTCCCACTTGCAGGTAGCCGTGGTTCTCTAAAGTTCTAATGGCCTCAGTAAGCGATTCGATTTCGGCGTAAGAAAGCTTGTCTTTTCGAAAATAAGGACCGGTTCTTAAAATCAGTCGAACATAAAGGCGAGAAGCATCTCGTGGCCAAGATAAAATATCTTTTCCGTATTGAATTTCTTTTTCCGTAAGAAGATCTTCGTACTTTTCTAAGACCCAATGGATCAGTCTGAAAAAGTTTTCTAAGTAGTAGTCTTGGGAAAGTGTAACTGTTTCAAGCATAAGAAAGTATCGAAAAGACAGAGTCTGGAATCAAGGTTTGACCAGCTGTTAATTACTGGAAAATAAAAATGAATCTACAAAAGATCCTCTCTGTTGGAATAAACATCCCCTTTGTTGTTGCCTACCTTATGGGCAATATTTTCTGTCAATTGCGTCATCACTATTTGCTGAATTGTTAGGAGCTTTGGATTGTTGTTTCACACTCAAAAGTCCATCAAAGCCCATTAAATCAAACTTTCTAATAAACATCAGGGACTTGATGCTTCGCAATGGAAATTCTTAAATTCTTAAATTCGCTAACCCGTGGCTCATAATTAGTTAACTTTTTCCTAATTGGCCATCTCGTCGAAGTTTTTCTATTTTGGGCGCAAACAACATACACATTTCGTTTCAATGAACGAGGAGAATAAGAATGAAAAAACTTTTATTAAGCACTCTAGTTTTAGGTGCCAGCACTGTGGCTCTAGCTTGTCCCACAGGCACTACAAAATTGGGAACAGTTTGGAACGGCAAACAGGTCTGTCAACTTCAAGGTCGTTATGTCAATGACGTGGTCTTAACGAACAACTACTCTTACTTTCTAAAAGGTGGAGTTTTTATTGGTAACGACAACAAAATGAACTCTACTTTAACTATTGAGCCCGGCACTCAAATTGCTGGTTCTTCCGGAGCTGATTTTTTAGTCGTGACTCGCGGATCTCGCATTCTTGCCGAAGGAACGGAGTCTCAACCCATCGTTTTCACCACTCAGGCCGAGCAACCAAAGCGAGGATCTTGGGGCGGATTGGTGATCAATGGAAACGCGCCAATTAACTGTAAAAAAGCGGCTGGCGGCTACTGTGAAGCTGAAGGAGAGGGCTCAACTGGTCTTTATGGTGGAACCGATGCTAAAGACAGCAGCGGTGTTTTAAAATATGTTCGTGTTGAGTGGGCTGGTTATGAGATCACTCCAGAAAACGAGTTAAATGGTATTGCTTTCCAAGGTGTAGGAAATGGAACAATTGTTGACTACATTCAGGTCCACATGAATGCCGACGATGGAGTTGAGTTTTTCGGTGGTACGGTCAACGTCAAGCACGTTCTTTTGACAGGCAATAAAGACGACTCTTTGGATTGGACTTCTGGCTGGCAAGGGAAAGCTCAATATGTCATGATCAAACAAGCGGCTGATGAAGGAAACTACGGAATCGAAGCGGACAACCTTTCTTCCCCAATGAATGCAGAGCCCCGCTCCAATCCAATGATCGCCAACGCGACTTTGATTGGTTCTGAAACAGCTAAAAAAGGCGGCGCCGGTGTTCTTCTTCGTCGCGGAACGGGTGTGAAGCTTTATAACTCTGTTATCACTGGCTTTAAACAAGGTGGCATCGACGTTGACGATGCTGAAACCTTCCGTAATGGCCACGAGTATACAGAAGGTCTTCCTGGAATTCATATTCTCAACACTATTTTAGACAACAAAGTCAATTTTATTGTTGATGCCAATGAAGAGGACCTAGCTGCCTGGATTTTAAGCGGTATGGATTTAGACATCCTTTTCGGTTCGGAATCCCCCCGCGTAGAAAAAGTTTCTATGAACAAAAATGTAGTTGTTTCCAATATGACTGCGGTTCTTCCTCTTGAGAAAGCAGGAGAAGAGTTCTTCGAAGAGACAAACTATGTAGGTGCCGTCGATCCAGCTGGTAAAGATTGGACAACTGGTTGGTCGATTCAGTAATTAACCATTATAAAATTTAGAAAAGCGGAAAGAGTCATGCTCTTTCCACATTTTTTATTATAAGAGTTCACTATGAAAACAAAAACACTGATTCTAATTGCCCTGATGTCGTCCTCTTCGTTTGCAGAGACCAATTATGTGGACCTTTCCGCACAACTTGCTAAATTGAGAACCGAAGTCGAACAGCTCAATGAAGATGTCCAAGAGGTGCGTCGAAATTACAGCAATCAACTCCGTTCTTACTCGCTGCAAAAGGCGGAACTCGAAGCGACTGTTCGTAAAGAAGAAATCAAGCACAAGCAGCTCTTAGAAAAAATCAGTCGTATTCAAGGTCAGATGAAAAACAGTGATCAAGAACATCAAGAGTTGCGACCTATGGTTTTTCAATACATAGATAAATTGACCCAATACGTTGATACAACCATTCCTTACAAAAGAACGGAGCGCTTAGAAAACTTAGAGAAGCTCAAAACAGAACTGGACAACAACGAAGTTCGTTCTCACCAAGCCCTATCTCGTCTGTGGAGTGCTTACGAAGATGAGTTTCGTCTCACCCGCGAAAATCAAATCTCCAAAGAAAAGATATCTGTCGAAGGTGAAGAGTACTTAGCGGAAGTGGCGAAACTAGGATCGACGAGTCTTTTTTTCCGTCTAGATGATGGGCGTTATGGGCGAGCTATTCGATCTGACAAAAGTTGGACTTTCTCTTTCTTTCAACAAGATAACCAAATTAGAGCCGCCAAAAATCTTTTTGGAGGATTGAAAAAACAAATCAAGTCTGCGGAATACATCATCCCCAACGGATTTCAATTATGAAGGAAGTCATTATGAAATTGGGTCTTGCTATACTTTTTATCTTTATTCTGTTCAGTCCGCATACGGCATTTGCTGAAGTCGATATTGATGCCGCTTACAAAAGAGAATTTATTTTCTTAAAATCACAAATCAAAGAGTTAAAAAAGCAGAAAGGCGAACTCACTTCGAAGATGGAACAGGCCATCAGCAGTGCGCAAAAAGACCTTGATCACCAACAAAAGAAAGT
>JAGRAG010000186.1:0-5484 GCA_020435025.1 Bdellovibrionales bacterium
TTAAGTGACGATGGCCGTATTGTCGGGACAACGGATACACAATACACTTCTTTAAATATTGATGCAGCTGTCAGCCGTGGCCTCGAGTTTGAATTTCGCAAGAAGTTGCCCTACTCCTTCACCTTTGGTGGAAACTACTCTTTGATCGAGTCCGATGTGACAATCTCTGCCGATCGAGCCGGACAGCTGACGTCGTTAGAAAGACCTCTACAAGGTCAATCTCCGGAGCTTTTAAATTTGCAATTGGACTTCGAACCGGAACGCTGGCAAGCGACCTTTACGCTGCTTTATAATGTGATCGGGCGAAGAATTACGGGAGTCGGGGCTGATGGACGTCCAGATGAGTACCGAGAATCGCTCACCACTTTGGATTTGGTCGCATCCAAGGCTTTTAAAGACAATTGGAAGATTAAGGCACAAGCCAAAAATATATTAGACCCCGAAGTCCGACAGACGCAAGGGGATAAGGTGACACGAGTATCAAAGCGCGGACCCGAATACTCAATAGGTGTCAGCGGAACGTTTTGAGGCCAAAGATGAAACTATTATTTGCATTTTTGACAGTTTTTCTGATGGGTTGCAATATGCATGAATCGACTTCCACAGTTTTGGAACTAGAAAAGCTCCAAAGAGCTGATTTAGAAAAAACAGAAGTTTTGCAAAAGGCCTATCTTGAAGAAGATTATGAACACTTACAAAATGAACTGGCATCCGGAACGGATGTCGATCTGATTTTCGCTAGTGGAAAGACACTTTTGTATATGGCGATTCAAGCGGAAAACTTTAAGATGGTCGACTTTCTTCTTGGGTTTGGAGCCAATCCCCAGCTGCAACTGACGGTGAACAAGAAAGTGACAACCCCTTTAGAGTCGTGTGAAGACCTGACGGGCCTGGAGACGCAAAAGGTTATGAAAGCGGTATTGCAAGGTCAGATTGCCGACCAAAGTCTTTATCTTTTTAAAAAACACTTTTTAAAACTGTCTACGGGTGAAAGAGCTGACTTGGTGTGGATTAATAAGCTTGTTGGATACGGTTTGGATTGGACTCTGTTCACCGAAAGCGACTTTCAGACTTTCTTCTTTAATAAAATTCCAGCTACGGAGAATTCACAAGAGATCTTTCGCTTTATATTCTTTGAAACCCATTCACTCTTGCCGACGGATCAGTGGCTCGAATGGGTTGAATCTCCCTTCTCGACGGGACGTTACAAGCGAGCCAATTGCTCCTTTGTCAGCCAGAGGCAGTGTTTTCAGTTTTCAGAATTTCTACTGACTTGCGAAGAAAGATACCGAAGCCAATTGAGTCGTGCACAAAATCAACTTGAAAAGTATATCGTCATGCGAAATCATTTGTTGCGTTGTTCTTAAATACAGCAAGCGACACTCTTTAATTACAAATGAATTCCTTTGGAAGTCTTAAAGTTATCTATTTTCTTTATGTATTAATTTACTTTCTAACGGCGCGGTAGCAGCGCCCCCCTTTTTTTGCCTCAGCTATAAACTCCACATAGCGAGGGTCCTGTTTAAAAAAACCAGAATCGATCCAGCCAAGGCCCTTTCCCACTTCTCTCTGAGCGAGATCACGCATTATAGAATCTGGAATGGGGCCATTCATTTTGAGTTTAATAAATTCAGTCATCGGTTCCGTTGGTCGAGCTTTTCGGTGAGAAAAGTAAACTGCTTCTATAATTTCAGGATGACGCCAGTTCCGACTATCTGTTTTTCGTGTACTTGAATTGGAATGAAAATCAACGATTTTACTTGCGATTTTATCCAAATAAAATCTCGCTTCATAGCTCACAATTCCTCTCTGGGCTAACTCATTCAGTAGAAGCACATTGGCCTTCACACTGTATTTTTTTGCAACTAATTGGAACAGGAGATTTTGATAAGATGGGTGGCGCAAATGTCGAAGGACTTTAGGGATTAAGTCTTCACTTAAAGCGTCCAATGTGACTAAGGCCCCCGCAATCCAAGAGGCTTGAAAACTCATTCGTTGAACAGAAGAAAACCAAGGGACCCAACTTTCAGCAATCCTCTCTTTGTCAGAATCAGATAGCTCATGACCCTTAAATTTTGCGATCAATAGAGCTTTGAGACTCTCTACCGAAGATGGAAGGCCTTTTAAGTTTCCAGACTCGATGTCTGCTACCCTTTCACGCAACGTCGTTTCTTTTAAATCTTCCCGTAAGGTCTCTTTTTTGACGGAGCGTTGTGAAGGTCTTGCCAATCCGCTTTGAACTCTTTGCCAAATTTCATTGTTTTTATCTAATGTTAACTCCGCGTAACTTTCGGAAAAATTTGCCTTGGAAATCGACTTTACGTCTTTAAAAGAAACTCCACTCATTGCTGCAAGCTGCTTAAGAAAGTGCAGATGGACCGCGTCGCTTATTCTCTCTGTTCTTCTAAAGATCGAAAAATTACTTCCATGATTTATTGCATGACGAAATACGAAAAAGTCTTTGGTTCCTTGAAAATTCATTTGCAGAGCTTCACGACTGTCTTGGTACCGATCCATAATTTCTTTGTACTCAGAAGCTTCGATAAGAGGAATAAGATCCGATCCATCTCGAATAATAAGTTTAGTATTCATTCGTAGAAGATCATCTGCTGTAAACAGAACATTTTGCATATGCGGTGAGCTGTGCACAAATTGGGTGCGAAAAATAAACTCAGCCCAACCTCTGCCGATAGCCGGTGCCACTTTTTCGATCACAAATTTTTCTGGCTCTGTATAGCCATTGACTAAAGCGAGTAGGGGACCACCGATTTCATGAAGAACTGTAAATCCAGGAATGGAAACTTGGTTGGGCTGGGCTAGGTAAGACACATCACGAAAGGTCATGGCTCGTTTCGAAAAATCTTTAGGACCAGGGTCTACAATCAATGACATCCTATCAGGAAGAAACTCGAAATACTCTCCCGAAGTTCCACCAAGTTTGCTTTGAACGATTTGAGAAGCCCGAAATCCAAATTCAGCTTCGCTAACGGATATCAATTTAGAAAGGGTCTCTGCTCCATCATATGACAAATACCCTTCTCTTTCGCGACCGTTCCAGTCCCCAAATCCATCGGTCATGCTCAGTCGGGGGGAGATGGCTACACCAGTGACACTGGGCTGCGCTGGAAAAAGGCTTCTCGACTCAGTTAACAAGAAAGGACGACGTTCCCGGTGAACTTTGTCATCATAGCCTTGTTTTTTTAGGCTAAATCTCATCTCCTTTACAGTCGTTGAGTCAAAAGGGTGAATCAATAACTTATAAAAGCGGGAACTGCCCGAAACACGAACCTGCTGACTCCACTCAGGAGTCAAACCCCTTTCTTGGTACAGGGTGACCCAAGCTTTAGGTATTTCTAAATATTCTAAATAAGTTGGTTTTAATTCTGGGGGCTCCGAAAATGCAGGATTGTAAGCTAACGAAAGTGACTGCAATTGATCAAATTGCGCCCAAGACGAGGGTACAAAAAAGACTCCTACGATGATGAAAATCAATAATTTCATGCTCATGAACCTTTTCCTTTCAGGCCTCGCACTATGGCTCAAGCATCGAAAATCTGAAGCTATTGATCATGGAGCAACTCCCATGCCTAAAGGGCTGCATATTCTCCTATAAAGTCCCTACACTTCCCCATAGGAGCCAAAAATTGTTGCCAAGTGACTGATATTTGATCCAATGTCGATAGAGTTGTCATATTTTGCGGAGACTGATAAAACCAATTTTTAGACAAAAAGATACTGGTACCTTTTAGATGATATGCACATTCAAACAGATCTTGCTTTTTTTGATGGTCGCCATTTCGCTGTTCCCAGCGGAAGGGACCATTATTTTTCCAGAATATTGGTCCTTTCTTGAGTCCGAAAGAGGGGTGAGTGACCGGGTCGACTGGGTGGATGGGGAGTACTCATCAGATGCCCTCACCTTTGATCTTCCGCCTGTCTGGCAAAGTCGTTTCCTAAAAGCGACCAAAGTTTTTGACACTTCTATTGGAAGCCTTGGAGCCAAACATTTTTTTATTCGCCGCCGCCTGAAACTCCAACAAAAGATTGCCCCATCCACAGAATTTTTATTGGCCTATTTTGAACAGTCTGATTTTGATACCCGACAATCACACCTTGTGGTGGAATTTGACCACTTTTGGAATTCCCATTGGGGAACTGGGATTTATACGGAGCTCGCTCATGAAAAAAAATATGATGATTTAGGGTTAGCTCTTCTTTATAGATTCAGCGACCACCAGCTTTTTCGACTCTATTACACAGAAGTTGATTTTTCTAGAAATGAAAGAAATGAAAACAGCGACATGTTTAAAAAGGCCCCGAAAGTCTATGGATTTTCTTATCGTAATGTGAGTGATTCCGATCATGACAACAGTTTTCTAGCCTTCGGAGCGAGATGGGAATCGCCATTGGAGCAAGTGGGTGATGTCCTTTATAATCCCTACAGGCTCGAACGCACGCAGTACTACCTTCAACGATTTATGGGAACAGAATTTGATCATAAATTCTTGCAATGGGAAGATCGAACCACTTTTGAAACTCTAAGTGCGCAAAAAAAATCAAGCACGGTCCGTCTTTTGGAGTTTCGCAAGCAGAAGGAACAACCCTCATGTCGGTGGGGCGAGCGCTGCAGTCGATTTTGGGGCCTAAGATGGAATCAACGGGAATGGCGAATAGACTTTCAAGAAGTCCTGCATCAAGATTGGCTGCCTTACTTGGGTTTTCAGTGGCGTCTCCAACAGATTCACCAATGGGAGCTCTCATTTGATTATGTCTATCACGAAGGCTCTGGACCAACGGCATTACGAAGTTCAACCGACGAAGATTATGACAATAACAGCCGCATGAATTTGGCCTACGAGTGGTTATTTATCGGAGGATCTTTAAAGCTCTATTTTACGTGCGATTTAGATCATTTTTCTTGGGAGGGCGGCAACGGTCAGTTTCAATGGATTTTTTAAGTTTACTTAGGCCCTAGAAAGTGAATTGGATTCCCTGTTTTTTTCGAATACAATCGTTAATTTTTGTCTTCGACGCTTTTTTTCCCAGCTTTTTCTGGCACTCTTTTTTTGCCTTAAAATATGGATACACTTTGGGCTCAGGAAGAGTTTCCTTTTGTTTGTTTGGCAATTCCTTGTCACCACTATTTTCTCCCAAGGCGGTTCCCATGAATAGCAAAGAGAGCAGTGCAAAGAGGATCAGGGTCGCTTTCATTTTAGCAACACCCGGTTGTTTCGTTCATTTAAGTTCATGGGTATACCTACAGTGTTTTGACGATAGATGACATCGCCAAAGGTGAACGATTCACGAATTTCTTTGGGAATCGCCGAAGAAATCGGAATTCCACCATCTTTTCGAATATCATTCATAACGGCTTGAGCATCTTCTGCTACAGAACTACTAAAGGCTCCTTTTAACCAGACAAAGAAGCCTTCATTTTTGACATTCGGTTGATTCATATTCAAACACAGGTTATTGCCGCCACAT
>JAGRAG010000186.1:5491-18999 GCA_020435025.1 Bdellovibrionales bacterium
TAATTCTAATTCCATATCAAAGTCAAATTTAGAAAGGACTGAGATAAAGCCTCCCGTTTTTGTTTTAACTTTCCCGAACTGAACTCGACACTTTCCCTCATCACGACACTCGATTTTGGGAGGTGCCGTCATCATCAGCTTGGAACCGCCTTTACAATCTTTTCGAGTGGAATCGGTACAGATATAGGGGGAGGTTTTGTACATTTCGTCAATATAAGCTTGCATGGTTGAAACAGGCATCTCGAAGACAAACTCATGGTCTTTCATTTCCCTTTCCGTCAAAATTCCAGAGGCCATAGGTTTCAGTCCCGGACAGTCGACATTGGCATTGAGCAATCGCACTCGATTAAGATCTCCGACTTTATCCACAGAATAGCGAGTGTATAAGCCGATCTCTCTGTCTTGGCTGATCTGCTTATCGATTTCAGCAAGATCCTTGCGGAGTTGTTCGAGTTCACGACGTCTTTGATCTCTCACGGGTCCACGCGCTTTTTTATGAAGTAACACGGCTTCTAATACTTTAATCCGATCTTCTATTGCCGCTTTACGAATATCTCGTCCGACGTCAATGACAGGAATTTGCATCTTCAAATCCATCAGCACACTCATTTCTTCAGCCATTTCTTTTAAAGCTCTAGCCAGCTCTTCTTTGGCTTTCAAGATCACTTGTTCTTCGATCTGAGGAATGATGTAACCCTTCATGACTCGATCATTTGTAAAAGTACCCTCGTTGACGGTGTCGACGACACTTTCAAAAATGAGAGCTGCGTGCTTTCCGGAATAGCCTTTGGCCGAATACTTCGCCTGCTCCGCAACCGTTTTAAATGCAGGCATTTCATGAAACAGTAAGGGTTTATTCCGACAGGTAATTTCTTGTCCGTTTTTCTTTTTACCTACAATAACGACGGCTGCCTCACTCATTTTGCGAGCATCCATTTGACTGCCATCATAGCGAGCCGCCTCAAAACGAGCTCTCTCCATTTCGTCCTGCTGGCGTTGAAAAAATCTCTCTAAAGCATCTGCATCTAATTCGGAATAGAGCTTCTTAAAATAGTCACAAAGATAATCCTGTGTCACAGAGCGAATATGCTGACCTTGAGCATCTTGGTCCCGGTGATATCTGCCGTCAGAACCATAACCGTTACTCAGAACACGCCCATCAGGTCCACGGATGATTGACTCCAATTTCATGGATTCCCCGGTGACTTTAAGATTTTTTAAAGCTCCTGTAGCTAAGTCAAAACGCCCATTTTGATCCATTGTAACCACAACATCAATGGCAGCAGCTGATTGGTCTCCGGAGGCTTTAGATGTGAAGAGCAGATCTGGGTTTTCTAAAAGAGCTCCCTTATCTGGACCTTTGGACTCCAGAGCAATGCGGCTGGCTAGCTTAATAGAGTTAATCTTAATTGCACCTGTATAGTTTTTTCCGTCAAATTTTGGTTCTACAAACTCAAAGTCGATGTCCTCTAATGCAAACTGATCTGCCTGCATTTTGAATTTTTGCAGTTGAGTAGAGTATCCAAAGCTACCATCTTTTTTTAGTTTTGGATAAAGCAAACACTTTTCTTGAAGTCCATTGACTTCTCTAAGTATCAAACCATCAATGACATTTCCTACCTTTTCTGTCTTACACTCATCAGGAGTTTCATACAAAATTTGTGGAGGAAATTTTTTAATGGTGTCAATCATACTGGCTCGAAGTTGCGCTTTGAATTCCGGGCTATTGACTTTTTCGTCAAAAAGACGTTTTAACCCTTTGCTACCGATCAAAAAACTTCCTAAATTTTGACACTGAAAAAGACAAGGATTGGATTCCGTTTGACCTGTGACTGAGAACAGAAAAAATAGTAAAAATATTCCTAGTTTCAAGACTCTAGCCATAAGGGCTCATCGGACACTCAAAGATCAAATTACACCTTAACTGGCCAAGTAAAGGACATTTTGCTCAATCCTGGACAAAAGAATATGCCAGAAAGAAAATCTTTCTGGCATATTTCCTAGAAAAGTAATGTTATCTTCAATGAAATCTCGCATTCAATTCGAGTCCAGCTTCAGCTCCTAGATCCTCTTCACCTTTATTATTAGAGGTCGTGTATGAAACGTAGGGCTTAAGTTTGATATTTCCCTTACTATCTAAGTCCATATCATAGGCCACTTGATATCTTCGATTCTTATCATCGTCGGTGAAATCTGCACTCCACTGATTGCGCTTCACACCAATCTGATACTGAGTCGTTTTCTCATCTTGCAGATCATCTTGAGTCACAATGATGGTCCCGTAGGCTGCGATGATGGATGAATTCCAAGTCGCTCCAATGCTTGAAACTGATTTACCATCACTATCCGAACTTTCTGTTCTAAGCTCTGCATGAGCCGCTTCTAATTTTAGAGATTCTGTTAACTGTTTAGTAACTTTAATTCCCACACTAAATTCCCCAGAAGAGATATCCATATCGTAACCACCATCAGCCGCCTCTGAAGCAAAAACTGAAACCTCATCGATGATCTTACTGAGAATAGCCGGATTAGCCGTTACAACCACACCGACAACCTGTCGCAATTTTTTAGTGTCATACAAGAGATCTTTACTCTTCGGACCACCATACTGATCATTCGCCGTCATATCGATATGCATCTTACCTATCGACACTTTAATTTTTCCGTCTTGAAGCATCGCCGTTACTTTTAACTCGTCAACTAATTTATCCAAATCAAAGTCCATTGATTGGTCTTCGCCATCCAGTCGAAAATCTCTTCCGAGAGCTTCTGCGAGATCTAATGCCAGGTCTGCTCGCACGCTTTCAGAAAGTGATCTACCAATATTAAATTGAATGCCTCTTGACGTGAGAGTGCCCTCATTGTTCTCACCACGGGAGTAATCGATACTTGTTTCCGCCCCGACTTCAAATCCTCCAGCGACTTTTGCGGCGTGAGCGTTTAGCGTTAACCCCAATACAATTGCCGGTGCAATAGTTAGTAATTTTTTGTTCATGTTTGCCTCCTTAAAAATTACTAGAACCATAGGTTCGTTTATTTGTTCTATTAAAATTTTTTAATTTACTGCTTGAATAAATTTTACTTCTACTCGCTTGCGATGGAACCCCTATAGGCAAGGGTTGTGCCAGGCGAAAACACGACGCTGATTTGCGTTTCTAAAAGATAATAATGAAGGCCTTTGGTTTTGAAAAAATGTTTTACTTATTTTTGATAGAAAATTTTTTAGGTCTGTTCTTAAACAAATAAAGCCTTTTTTAGAATTTGAAGCGCTAATTTGAATTTTCAATAAGGGATTTTTTTCTCTAACTCGTTTGTGAAAAAAGAATTGGCACAAAAATTATATGGGACTTATTTATTCTCTACAAGGATAGAAAAATTGTTTCGGTTACAAGATACTTCGCTAAAAGTGACAAAAATAAAAACTGTGCCAACTCCATATAAGCTCAACTCAATTCAGTAGCACACAGGACTGTTCAAAAAATATGTTGGACCCAAGCGATTCTCTTCAGATCTAAACCAAGTGGCTTTAAGCAAGTTCATCAAGTTCCACTTTCACCGAGTAGGAGAATTTTACATAGGGCCTGTACTCATTTAACAAGACCTTTTAGTGCTTCAGATGTCTCTTAGGCGCGGAGGAAAGTGAAATGAGACCGCAAGTGTGGCAGCGCCACGTTGAGGATGGCATTTTGCTATCCGACAAAGAATGAGAGAAAAGATGAGGATCTAAAAGGTCTAGTAAAATGAGTACTGGCCTTAGCGTAAGCTGCATCTTTTTATTGGAAGTAAAAAGATGCGGCTAGAAAGTTCGTAAGAGAAGAATCTCCTTGCCCTAGGTCGTGTCTTTTTTTGAAACAAGTTTTCGTTTTGTTCACACGCTATTTAAGTGTAAAGGGGATGGATTGATTCTCGCTATAACTTCTAAAAATGAGACAATTGTATGAATATTTTTTGACTGTATTTATGGATAATTACGAGACTTTTGTTATGAAATTGTTAAGAAACTGAGCTTTTTCCGTTATACTTTATGGGAGATGTCGGTACGTTTTCTTGAAACCTTTTTTAGCTCCCTTTTTTGGTTCTCTGTGACTAAGAGTTGGAGCCGTCTTTTATTTATTACTTCTTTAACATTATTTATGGTTGCTTGTGGAGATCCTCCGCCAGAAGACGATATTCCCCCAAACCAATTACGGGTGATTGCCCATCCACCGACGACAGTGGCTGCAGGAAGTGAAATTCCTATTCAGTTGGAAATTGTTGATTTCTTGGGTCAGAGAGTGACTGCGGGGCCCGATGCCTCAGCCAATATCACCATTTCGTTAGTTTCTGGTGATGGTTCCCTAATAGGAAACCAAACTGTCGCTGCATCAGATGGTCTCGTGAACTTTGCCGGCAGTGGTTTGAGTATTGGTCAAACCGGCATAAAAAATCTTATTGCTGTTAAAGAGGACACGCCTTTTTCACCTTCTCTCTCCGTTCCACTGAACGCTTTTTCCGTTACGCATGGTCCCGCTTCACAACTTGTCTACGCAACTCAACCCGCTAGTCCCACTTTGGCAGGGGCAGAGATCGCCTCCCTGATCGAAATTCATGATGCCTATGGCAATAAGGTTACCTCTGGGATTGATAGCACAGCCAATATCTCGATCTCTTTACAAAGTGGAACCGGCTCCTTAAATGGAACCACATCCGTTGCGGCGACGGCAGGGGTAGCTAACTTTACCGGACAAAATCTTAACATCGCGGCACTTGGATTTAAAACTCTACGAGCCACTAAGGCTGACACTTCAGGAAGCGGAGGCTCATCCGCTTTTTCAGTTGATTCCGCTTCATTTGAAATTGCTTCACCTGCCGCTCATCACTTGCTGATTACAGCTCAGCCTTCTGATCCTACCGCGGCCGGAAGTGAAATCACTTTTGTTGTCGAGATTCAAGACATCATCGGCAATGCAATGACCACAGGTCCAGACGCAACGGCCGACATCACCTTAACTTTACAAAATGGAACAGGAACTCTTGGAGGCTCACTGACAGTTTCAGCACTCAATGGTGTGGCAAGCTTTTCAGGAAGTGGTTTGAATATAGACCTGGTTGGTAGCAAGATTCTACGAGCAACAAAAGCTGACACATCGGGATCTGGTGGAACGGCCGCTCTATTTATTGACTCCAATGCCTTTACAATTGTTAATGCTCCTGCCCACCACTTAACATATATCAATCAGCCTTTAGACCCTACGACCTCTCTTACTGAGGTGACAACAACTATTGAAATACGAGACATTTTTGAAAACGTCGTCACTACAGGACCTGATGCGACAGCCCCAGTCAACATTTCTCTTCTATCAGGCACAGGAAGCCTTTCCGGTAACACCACAGTTGCTGCTGTAAATGGAGTCATCCAGCTGAGTGGACAGGGTACGGCGGTCGATCTTATTGGACCTAAAGTTCTTCGTTTTGAAAAAAGTGACACTTCAGGAAGTGGCGGAACTGGCATTTTACAAATTGATTCTGCCACCTTTACCATTTCTCATGGTCCAGCGTCTCAATTAGTTGTTGTTTCACAACCAGCCGATCCTATATTAGCTGGTGACCTTATCACATTAGGAGCAGAGCTTCGAGATTCTGCTGGCAACATCATTACATCCGGTGTCGATTCTACAGCAAACATTTCCCTTTCACTACAAAGCGGCGCAGGAACATTGGGGGGAACCCTAACAGTACCCGCCGTCAGCGGCGCTATCAGTTTTACGGCTACGGAGAGCTTAAACATAGACTTGGTCGGAGCAAAAGTTCTGAGAGCCACCAAAGAAGATACATCAGGCAGTGGAGGAACGGCTTCTTTCGCCGGCGACAGCAATGGATTTACCATTCAGCACAATGTTGCAACACAGATGACTTTCACTACGCAGCCAACTGATCCCACCGAAGCATACAGTGAGATTTCAAGTATTGTGGAGATTCATGATGCCTATGGAAATTTGGTCACCACTGGAGTCGACTCTTCTGCAAATGTCACAATTAATCTGCAGTCGGGTACAGGAACCTTAGGGGGAGCAACTTCAAAAGCTGCAGTTGGTGGAGTGACTGATTTCACTGGAACAGGTCTTAACATTGATCTACAAGGTCCTGGAAAAATTCTTCGCGCCACCAAAGCCGATACTTCAGGAAGTGGCGGCACAGGCTCTGTGCAGGTTGACTCAATTCCTTTTGCTATTTCCGCGCCTCTGGCGAGTCAACTGGTGTTCACTACACAGCCAGCAAATCCCACCGTAGCAGGGATGGATCTCTTACCAGTGATCGAAATTCAAGATGCTGGAGGTTCCGTAATCACAACTGGTCCCGATGCCACTGCAAACATCACTCTTTCGATTCAGTCAGGAACAGGATCCATTGGTGGAGTTCTTACGGTTGCCGCAGTGAATGGAGTCGCTTCGTTTACGGCTACAGAAGGTGTTTACATAGATCTACAAGGTGCAAAAACACTGAGAGCGGCTAAGGAGGATACTTCAGGAAGCGGAGGAACGGGAGCGCTTATTGGAGATTCTACCAGTTTCTTCATTGTTCATGGTCCGGCAACCCAATTATATTATAGTACAGAGCCAGCAGACCCCACGGAAGTTTTGGCTGATCTCCTACCTATTATAGAAATTCAAGATAGCTTTGGAAATATTGTCGTCACAGGTGTTGATGCCACGGCCTCTGTGAATTTAACTCTGCAATCTGGCAGTGGCTCTCTTGGTGGCACCCCATCGGTGGCTGCAATCAATGGCGTTGCGACTTTTACCGCCAGTGAGGGAGCCAATATCGACACTGTTGGAACTGGTAAAGTTCTTCGAGCCACCAAAGCCGACACTTCAGGAAGCGGTGGAACTACTAGTTTTTCAACTGATTCGGCAGCATTTGAAATTGTTCCTGGGTCCGCCTCTCAACTTGTTTTTACCACCCAACCCGCCCATCCCACAATCGCTGGAAATAATTTGTTACCAGTTATTGAGATTCGCGATGGCAATGGTTTTCCTATCACGAATGGCCCTGATGCCACCGCCACGATCACTCTGACTCTGCAATCAGGAACGGGAACGCTACTCGGAACAGCGAGTGTGAGTGCTGTGGCTGGGGTGGCAACGTTCACTGCCACAGAAGCACTGAACTTAAATATTGCCGGTTCAAAAATCCTTCGCGCGGCCAAGGCCGATACCTCTGGCAGTGGCGGAACGGGAGCCCTCTTTGTGGATTCAACCAGCTTTGACATTCAACATGCTGCTGCTTCGCAAATATCCTACCTTGTTCAACCAGGGAGTCCAACAGAAGTCGGTGCGGAGATCTCCGTAGGCCTTGCTCTACTGGACGCTTATGGAAATTCCGTAACAACGGGGCCTGATTCCACAGCAAACGTTTCCATCTCCGTCCAAACGGGCAGTGGCTCTCTCTCTGGCACTCAAGTCAAAGCGGCTGTATCTGGTGTCATTGATTTTTCAGGTTCCAATTTAGCTTATAGTACAGCCGAGACAGGAGTCATATTAAGAGCTATTAAAGCCGACACGTCAGGAAGTGGCG
Source organism: Bdellovibrionales bacterium (assembly GCA_020435025.1). GTDB lineage: Bacteria > Bdellovibrionota > Bdellovibrionia > Bdellovibrionales > UBA1609 > JAGRAG01. The sequence goes on from JAGRAG010000186.1 coordinate 13,046, forward strand.
GAACCTCCTCCATGTTTGTTGATTCGAATCCTTTTAACGTAACGTGGCCCAGTGCCAGCCAGTTGGTTTTTACGACACAACCGAGCAATCCGACGACAGCAGGCAGTGATCTTCTTCCCGTTATTGAAATTCGCGACTCCGGAGGTCAACCGATCACGGCAGGGCCAGATGCCACAGCTCAAATCACTATAAATCTCCAATCAGGAACAGGAACATTAACTGGTACCTTAACCGTCACGGCCATTGCTGGAGTGGCCTCATTTACAGCCACCGAAGCTGTCAACATAGATCTTATCGGAAACAAAGTTCTACGTGCTACGAAAGAAGATACAACGGGTAGTGGAGGAACTTCACCTCTCACTGCAGACTCCGCATCCTTTTCTATCATCCATGCTCCGGCCGCTCAATTGGCATTTACAACCCAGCCAGCGAACCCTTCTGTCGTTGGGACCAGCCTTCTGCCTGTTATTGAAATCCGGGATAGTTATGGCAACCTTGTTGATTCGGGAATTGATTCAACAGCCAATGTGACTTTAAACCTTCAAAGTGGATCTGGTAACTTGAATGGTTCGGTTAGCGTCACAGCTGTCAATGGAGTTGCGACTTTTACGGCTACCGAGGCCGTCAACATTGATGATGTAGGAACCGGCAAAGTCCTTCGCGCGACTAAGGCGGACACGTCAGGAAGTGGAGGGACAACCTCTGTCGTTGCAGATTCCAATTCATTTTCTATCATTGCCGGAGCAGCATCGCAACTGGTCTTCGTCACACAACCTGCAGACCCCACTGGTGCCGGCCTTCCTCTCCTTCCGGTCATTGAAATTCGAGATGCCAACGGATTTGTTGTCACCACGGGCGCTGATGCTTCTGCTCAGATCACCTTGAGCTTGCAATCAGGAACCGGTCCCTTAGCTGGGACAGTTACCCTTACGGCCGTTAACGGAGTGGCTACATTTACAGGCACGGAAAATGTTCACCTAGATCAACTCGGATCGAAAGTCTTAAGAGCCACAAAAGAAGATACTTCAGGGAGTGGAGGAACGGCTTCCGTATTTGTAGACTCTAGCTCCTTTAACATCATCCACGGGTTGGCCACACAAGTTGTGGTGACGGCATCTCCAACGGACCCTTCCGCTCAAAGTTCGCCACTCACATTAACCGCCGAAATTCGTGATGCTTATGACAATATTGTTTCCAGTGGTGTTGATGCCACGGCGAACATTTCACTCAGTCTTGTCGCCGGCACTGGTGTTCTTTCAGGAACGACAAGTAAATCTGCAAGTGCCGGAGTGGTCAATTTTGGTGCAGCAGAAAACATACAAATCAATCTAACTGGAACTGGCAAAGTCCTTCGGGCCACAAAAGCCGATACTTCAGGAAGTGGTGGCACTGGTTCGCTTTCAGCGGATAGTGCCTCCTTTGAAGTGATTGCTTTTTCTGCTCCTTCAGGTTTAGCGTTAAAAAATCCAGTGAGTTCTCCTGCGAATGACACCACTCCAGAAGTGACCGTATCCGGTGTGACCTCAGGAAACACAATCACGCTTTATAAAAACTCGACTTGTACGGGTACGCCTGTGGCCTCGGGTGTAGCCTCGGGCACTAGTATTGATCTTACGGCTTCTCCAGCATTGATCGACGGAGCATATAATTTTTATGCCAACCAAGACAATGGCTCCATCACCTCACCTTGTTCTACAGCAACAGTTCAGTATGTCTTAGCTACGTCGACACCACCTGTACCTACTTTGCTGTTGCTTTATGATCCCGCAGTCTCTCCAGATATCGATGACACTCCCACCATTCAAGTATCCGGAGTGAACAGTGGTCACACCATTCGACTATATAGAAATTCAACATGTACAACGGAGGTTGGCTCTGGTGTTGCCAGCAGCTCCAATATTTTAATTTCTAGTTCGGCTCTGCCTGGAAACGGCGTTTATACATTTTATGCAAAAGCTGAATTTGCGAGTATGTCATCCACTTGCTCTACTGCTTCTGTTCAATATGAACTTGACACAACTCTAACACCTTTGTCTTCACCGACTAGTCTCAGTCTCTATGATCCAGCAACTTCTCCTGGAAACGATCCTTCCCCGATCATTCAGGTCGGAGGAGTGGTCAGCGGGGACAGTGTTTTTCTATATAGCGATGTTTCTTGCACTAACTTAGTTGGCTTTAACACAGCAACCAATACTTCTGTTTATATTCAAAGTGGAGCTCTTGCCAACGGAACCTATGACTTCTACGCCACTCGTAATAATTCTTCAGGAAGTATGTCAGCTTGCTCGACTGCAACCGTCCAGTACGAAGTGAGTGTCACACCACCCACGGCTCCAACAGGTCTGAGTTTACATGTTCCTTCAGTTTCTCCAAATAATGATTCCACTCCTACCATTATGGTGTCGGGAGTCAGTTCCGGAAACGTTGTTAAACTTTACAAAGACAGCGCTTGCACCCAGCAGGTAGGTAGTTCTACGTCCACAGGCTCCACCATTGCTCTGACCTCTACGGCTCTTACCGAAGGTGTTTATGACTTTTACGCTCTTCAAACAAATGGGGCCGTTTCTTCTTCTTGTTCCACGGCCACCGTGAGTTACGAATACACGACAGCCGTTACGCTTCCAGATCCACCAACAAGCTTGGCCCTTCAGTCTCCAACCTATTCACCCGACATTGACACAACACCCACTATTACAGTCAATGGTGTCGCCTCAGGCGATACAGTAAAATTATTCGCGGACAGTGGATGTACATTAGAAGTGGCCTCTTCCATTGCTGCCGGAACATCTATCAATTTAACAACTGCCACTCTATCCGTGGGTAGTTATAAATTCTATGCAAATCGTACGGACCTCACTCCTGAGACTTCAAATTGCTCTTCAAGTTATGTTAACTATGAAGTCACCGACACCATTCAGCTAGACGACTTCCAATCGGGGCTTGGCAACTGGAGTAATGTCACTGGAGACGACGAAGACTGGACAATTAGAAGCGGAAACACTCCTTCTTCTAATGTCGGCCCTAGCTCTGGCTATTTAGGCTCTGGACAATACGTCTACACAGAAGCATCCAGCCCCGTCAAAGCCAATGATCTTTTCTATCTGGAGAGCAACTCTTTAAATGCAGGCACCAATCAATTGGCCGTTTCTTTTAAATGGAATAAGCGTGGCTCTAACATGGGAAACCTCTATCTTGAAGTTTCAACCGACGGAGGATCTACCTGGGACAATCCTGCATGGTCCCACTTGGGAGCGGATGTTCCTACTGGAGGAAGCGATGTTTGGAAGAATGGAAATGTCGATCTTTGTGGGTTGGGTTACACATCGGGAAATATAAAACTGCGCTTTAGAGGTTTGATGCCCTCTGGGGGAACTATCTATGAATCCGACATAGCAATCGATCAAGTTCGGGTGTATAATAGCAGTTGTAGCCCACCTTTGAATGTGGCGATCACACATCCCTCAACCAATTTCGAAATCAATCGTTCCAATTACTATTCCTATCTCTTGCAAGGCACCTGTTCGCAAAGTGGTGGCTCTATCGAAATCAGTGGCGAAGTCTCTGCGACCGCCACTTGCTACAGTGGCACTTGGAGCACCAACTTAGATTTTACAGGAGTCGCTAATGGCCCCATACATCTTAACATTCGTCACATCTTTGGATCTTTAGAGGGTTCGACAACCTTGGATTTAAATCTCGACACAACAGTTATTCAACATGATGACTTTGAAATCGATTTTGGAAACTGGACAAATGTAACTTCAGGAGATGATTTTGATTGGAGTATCAATTCTGGTGAAACTCCATCATCTGGTGTTGGCCCTACCTCTTCCTACGATGGATCCCAGTATGTCTATACTGAAGCAAGCAGCCCAGCGAATAACAATGATGTCTTTATTATGGAAAGCAATAGCTTCGATGCTGGATCTGACAACATTGAAGTAAATTTTTATTACAACAAGCGGGGAGACAATATGGGAGATCTCTACCTTGAGGCCTCTAGTGATGGCGGAACAACATGGGCACCCATTTGGAGTCACTTAGGAGCTGATATTGGCCGTAACGGAACAGATGTTTGGCGCTCTCAAACGGTTGATGCCTGTGCCTCTGGGTACAATTCCGGAAATGTAAAATTCCGTTTCCGTGTCGTATTGCCTCCGACCGGTTCCGCATTCCATTCTGATATTGGTCTAGATGCCATCACAATCAAAGATGGAGACTGTCTTTGACATTTAGTAATGGCCTTACCAAATCGTCGACGACCGTCCAGTTCTTAAGGCAAACCTAGCCTTAGTTTCTGTCTTTCAGATCTTTCCTTAATACTCCGTTAATCCTTGGTTATACTGATTTTACTATGTTTTCCCCTTGGCGAATTTACAAAATATTGGCCAGTTTCTTTATTTGTTCGATCTTAATCGGCGAATCATTGCCAGCCTATGCTCTCAAAGGATCCAGTCATTTTTTTGGATTGCGCTCAGCGGTCGTCCAAAGTCGCTTGATTCGAAGTGACGCAGACTCGGCGACAGGAACATTCTCTATTTTATCAAACACCGGCATCGTATCTGAGCTCGTCTACGGCTATAACCTTTGGGGAGCTTGGAACACTTATCTTGAAGCGGATTACACCGCCTATACTTATGAGGGTCCAACTTCTAGAACTTTTACTGGTTTAGAACAAAGCACGCTCCAGTATGGATGGACTAATGAATTGGCCTATCGCTATGTTCGGCTTTTTGTCACCGTTCAAAACAGACCTCTTATCTTACTAAAAGAAGAGTCGGCTGCGAACTACCTCGTAGACAAGGTGGATATCCAATTGGCTAACATTGGTATCAAACTAACTGCCAGAGCTAAAGACTTTGATCTTCATGCTGTGGGATATGTTTCTGTACCAGCAACCACTCCGCTCTATAACGATAGTGAGTTAACAACCTTACAGTCCTCACTCCATGGCGACTTTTACATTCGATTTGGTAAAGAGTTCCGCTATGGATTTCATTTTCTCTATCAGTTAGACAACTATACAGTTGGTAATGCCACTTATACTGTCAACCACCTTGGCTTTGGGCTATTCACTCAATATGGATTCTAATAATGACCCCTTGCCAGCATAAGGAATAGAAATAAAGGCAACACCTAGGCGATGATCAAAAACAGTGAGATCCTATGAATATGAAGGTCCTGCGTCGTTTCTCGCTTAGGAATATTCTCTTTTTCTCGCTTGTGATGGGGACATCCATCACAGCCCATGCTTTTACTGTCGACCTTAATTTTTTTTACTTTAGCGACGCATTAACACATTCTTCTGACAACAGTCGATCCGATCTCTACTACGATTTGGCCGTTATGACCAACTTGACCCGCACGGGGTCTTTCATGGTCGGGTGGAACTATGGTGCTTACTCTGTTTCTGAGGCAGCAACAAGTTCGACAACTTACTCAGGAACAGAAATGGGCCCTCGATTTGGCTGGTATATCGATCGGAAGATGGAGTGGTGCGTGTTTGCTACTTACAACCTGCAAGCCGAAGCCACCTATTCCACAACGTCGAATGAGACATGGCGGGGCAGTAGCTACAAAATGGAATTCGGCTACTCTCCAGAAGTCTTTGATGGAGTCTTCGTTGGAGGAAAATTGATCTACTATGCCGCGACATTTACTGAAAAATTAGTTGGGTCGGCGACCTACTCAACTGTCTCTTATTCGCGATCATTGATCTATCCAACACTCATGATAAGTTTTCGCTGGTAGTCTTTTTTCACAATCTCAGTAGTATAAAAAATCGCTCACGTTATCTTCGGATGAATTCTTTTGTAGATTCATGTATGCTTATCCTCCCTCAAAAGGCTCAGACAGGGCGGTCGGCAGCGGCGCTCACTCTGTGAGCACCACACCGATCCGAACTCGCTTTTAAGGGAGGATAAGCATACATGAATCTGCAAAAGAATTCATCC
>JAGRAG010000187.1 GCA_020435025.1 Bdellovibrionales bacterium
ATTTAGCTCAACTCTTTCAGGTAGAAGGCAAAATTGGAATCCGGTGGACCAACTCTATGATAACAGTTAAAGATGGTTCTTCGACAAGGGACTCGCAAGCTGTCACTGATCCAGAAAAAAGTTTGATGACTTTTCGTCAAGATTCCTTTTTAGGGATGAGTCCAAGTGATCGCGTGTTTCTTTTAGCTCATGAGGCTTTGCACTTTACTAAATGGGAAGATCACTTTTTAAATGATAGTGGCGAGATAGGTCCATTTCTAGGTGAAGATGGCAAACGTCATTTTATTAATGCGATGTCGGCAGCCATTGTTATGATGGCATACGAGAAAAAACTGTTTGAAAAATATCAAATTGTTTTGAAGCGCCCAAGACCCTGGAAAAATCATTGGTTAGAAGTAGAGGGGGGAACCGTTACGTGGTCGGAAACGGATAACAATACATATAGTAACGACACTTTAGGAACGTTTGCCGTGGCTTACAGGTATCAGTTGAATTCGCAATGGGGCCTTAGAGTAGCAAGCCGTCAAGAGTCCGAGGAGCGAACTTTAAAAACGCAGATTTCACTTAAAGAACAGACGTCAACCATTGGACTGGGTGTCACTTATCGCTATTTTTTTCGGCCCGATCCTTTTACCTATTGGGGGAATTCTCACTTTGTGGGATCAGCAATGATCGAAAAAATTCAGGGGACCTACGATATTGTGGATAATTTTACAGGTACAAAAGAAGAAAGTAGCTCCTATGGAATGTCACTAGGTGGTAGGTTTTACATGCCGGCACTTCTCAAAGCTTATTGGTATATTGGATTTTCAATGGGTTATCATTCTTTGAACTACAAGGGTATAAACTTGAAATATGATTCTTTAAGAAATTCTGCTATGGTAGGAGTTAGTTATGGATTTTAAAAAATGGGCTTTATTTCTATGTTCTTCCTCTCTTTTGATTGGGTGTGTTTATTCAGACCCCGATAGTTGGAATCGAGATGATGAGGATATTATTGGAAACAAACTCACTTCTATGTCGGCTCTCAGTGCGGTCCAGCAACCGGAGATCAACACCTTGGCCATCTTTGATGAGACGGTTCGCAAGATCCATCGATTCGATTTAAAAAATGATGTCCACCTGTCGACCTTTGAAGTGAAAAATCCTGATCAAGAACACTTTGTGCTGCAAAGTGATTCCGGCAGTTACACCGTAGACCTCACTAAGAAACACATTTCTGTATATTCAAATACCGGAGTGGTTCAGCATGATCCGATTCAGTTTTATGGAAAACCGCTTTCGGCAGCCTTTCGCCCCGATTTGGGCTATTTGGTTATGTACGATGACTTAATGAATGTCGGAATTCTCAAGTTAGACGAACAGGGCAGCGTTGCAGATTCTTTGATGCTGGGCCCAATTCTCTCGGAGAACACTCCCATTCGTTCGGGAGATATTAGTAGTTCAGGAAAACTAGTATTGGCATTGAGTGACAACAGTATGGCCATCGTCGACTTGGCATTGACCTTATCGGAAAAGAAGTGGAATTTTTCAACCTTTAGTACGGGACTGTTAGACATAAAATGGGTAGCTCCCTCTCGTGAAAACGTCAACGAGGTTCTTGTCCGATCTGCCGACAAAATTGCGCTTATCAATACAGATACTAAAAGTGTTGTAGACAGTTGGGACCTTGATACGGCTAACACAGTTGTTAAAAAATATTCTAAAAATCAAGATCCCCATGTGATTGTGGGCGATAAAGGTCAGTGGACAACAGGTTCGAACGTGAAGATCATTTATCCACAAGGGGGATCCCTTAAAATTCGTACGATCAGTCGTTCGCGACCTTTTTATATGGTTTCGCAATTGGATTTGATCAATGATACATGGAGTACTGTCGATTTAGTTATGAACAAAGAACCAGGATGGGGTCTGGATAGTGAAGGCTATTGGACTTACAACAGTCTTAATGATTTGCGTGAGTCTCGTCGATATGTCCGCTTTCGTTTTTCTGATCAGCTGACCCAGAGCCAAAAGGACCTGCCCAACAATGCCCGGATCAAGATGTCAAAAGATGTGATCTTTTCACTCTACCCTTCTGAACTAGGGTTTGCAGAAAAATGGAAAGCGTCGAGCGATCAAAAAAGTGTGTTTAAACTCTTTAATCTTCGGCACTTATAGGTTGAGAATTCTTAGTAGATTGCTTAAATAAATTTGAATCTATTTATTTGTTTTCGTGACTTCGATGAAAGCAATACTTTCATTTACATGAACACTATGCTTTTCTACCTTATAGCCGCCTAAATCGTTTGGACTCTTGCTAGTCCGCGGAGCACGAAAACCATAGTCAGTTAAGAGAAAGCCCTCAAATTCACCACTATTGATCCATTCTACAATTTGTTTCGTATTTCGAGTCCCAAATAAGAGGAGTTTTCCTTCATTTACTAGTACCCGTCTAGATTCTGCAAAGAGCTCCTTTAATTTTTCGAGATTTTGAGCCCGATACCTAAAGCCAGCATATGCTGATGTAATAATGTCAACCGTACCGGATCTAAATGGCAACATTTCCGCCATACCAGGGAAAAGTACTCCTGGAAAGTTCTTCAATTGAGACTTCGTCATAAATAAGTCAACCCCATAACTTTCGACTCCAAATCGTCTTGCATCATGTACAGCTTTACTCCCTCCACTTCCAACGTCTACCCAGACCTTTCCTTTCAATTCCCGCAGGGCAATTGGTAGACTGATAGTTCCTGCTGCTTCTTCGGTTGGGATAAGTCCGCAGTTGGTTCTTAAACAGTGACACTCTTCCATCTTATCATTTTCTTTAGAGACCAATTCCGGTGTGCTTCTTTCTGCTGTAGCACGATTTAAGATATGAATTGTTCCAGAAGTCCCGAGTGAGTCAGTCATTCCATGCATTTCAAAAGGACCAAATTGAGCTAATGTTTCGACGTTGCTGTTATTATGAGACGTAGTTTCAATGATTTCATACTTAAAAAAAGTCTCTTGATAAATCTTTGGTCGTGAGGCAGTACTTTGAGTGCACGTCGATCCATAAATTTGCAATGAACTTAACGAACATGAGATCACCAGGAAAATGGCTGCATACATCTTCGTACATGTCTTAATTTTGGATTTCATAGAACCTTATTTTACATCAACTGTATTTCTGCACATATGTAGATAAATCGGGATGGCAATCAACAGTAAAAGTTAAGATTTGCAATTTTTTGACCATTACCGGAAATATAAACTCGGGTCATTTAAGTCCTAGAGGGCACCGGAATTCCTATTGTCGTATCTAATTGTGTCGCCACCATCTTCTACAGAAACATAGTTCACGTCACCTAGATCATCACATCGATAGCTTGCCGTTCTTTGACTTTTTTCGGAATATTCTTTGGCGAGAGTATCGTACTCACTTATCACTGATGCAATATTATAAATTGTTTTCCGATCTTTTTCGACTGCAAGTCTTAAATTGAGAGTTTGAGCAATCTCCCGAGGAACTTTTGAAACTGACTCGAACGTCACTCTTTCGCGATCACTATCGCAATACCCATATAGGACCTTTAGGAATCCATCAGCGATACTTATCATCTCATCATCATTTAACTTTCTTGTGTCCAAGATCTTTAGTGCGCGAATCAGTTGTGCTTGGTGGGATATAACAAACTTGGTGAACCCATCAACTCTTTGGCCGTTGCTTTCAAATCCCTTTAGATACTGTTCCTTTAAATCGGCGATTTTTTCCTGCGTAGCCGATGCAGAAATTGTATTAAGAATAAAGACAACCGAAAAACATATGTTTTTAACTGTGTGGTTCATAACTTTGCCCTCCATTATTTCTAAATAAGCAGCACATTTCATGCCGACCATCTAGATAATAGATGTGTAATTTCAATTGGTTAAAATCCTTAGTGATAGAGCCATATCGTCTCTGCATTATTTGCCGAGCCACAGTCATCGACTGACTAAAAGTTGTACACTAGTAGAATAGAAAATAGTTAAGCGGATTTAGGGTAAAGAGTTAACTCACCTTGGATAAGATATTTGTAATTAAAAAGTCACTTCATTTTTAGTATTGATTGGATGCTCTCAATCATCCACGCTTCAAAAGTCAAATTGGCTGTTTCGGCAGTCTCGTTTTCACTATAGCAGGCGCTGGAACGCAATTCGCCGTTTTTTTTGTAACTAGTTAAGCCCACTTCACTTCGATAGGATCCCGACAACTGATCTTTACTGATCGTTACAAAATGGTGACAGCAGATTTTTCCATCCATAGGGTGGTCCACCCACTGTCTTTTTTTTACTTTAGCAAACCCAACGTGTTTGAGTTCTCCACTATCATGTAAACAAAAATAATAACCCTTTTTGGGCAATTCCAGATAGAGACTCAGTTCTGGTACTAAGAGGGCCTTCATAGGCACCAGGTCTATGAAATCAAAAGCTTTTCTGGTTGGGTTCCGTTTCATAAATTTCATTCTCTATAGATTTATAGAAAAGGTACATGCTTAAATTCTTGGGACGCTGAGCTTCAAAAGCTTTAATGAATGCAAACTACACCCTTTAATTGCGGATGAAAACCCACTGAAAAGTAACTCGTTTGAAAGAAAGAAGGTTCAATCCACTTGAAAAATCAACTCGGCTGTTGAGACAATGATGAACTACAAGCGTTTGGATAGGGCCGATGATTTAGGAGTGGTTGTGTATCTAGAATTTGTATTAAATAGTTTCATTGTCATATGGCCACTTTTGATCGGAATTTTGTCGGTGTTGTTTTACCGTAAACAAAATTCCAAGCAGGCGTGGACAGGTGGTTCCATTTCTTGGCCGAAAGCGATTTGGCTCTTTTACACAGTTTTAACTTGGTTTATTTACCCGTTGCTATTTGTGTTTCATCCGGATGTTTCTTCTTTTTACGTCGGACCGCTTGTGATTCATCTTATCAGTTGGTGGATAAGAGGCCCTCTAGAGTTAATCATGATCTATAAGTGGCTGAATTGGAAACCGCTTTATGGAATTTCTCATGATCTCTTTCATCTATTATTGATGATCGTTGCTGTGGGTTATTTTCAGTCGTTTGATCTTAGAGCAACGGGTATGGACGCTATCGCGCAGCTTCTCTTGGCGTCGATCTTTCTATCTACCCTAGCAGAAACCTATTTCGCCTTTCGTTTTCGATCTTTAAGATCTCAGGAAGAAACAGATTCGCATGTGTACTTTGCATCGACAGATGGTAAGTGGAAGCGAGTCAATCAACTTACGGCAGCCGTGGTCCTTGTGTTGATGACCACTCTCTGCTTTCAATCGATTTTGCTAGTTCGGGCTTCCATCTAAAAAGCCGACGCCTAAGAACCTTTGTGAAAAAACGAAAAGGTTGTAAGAGGCTTAGTTCGCCAACACAAACCAATTCATCCCCCTGCTCCCAATGAGGATTGGCTTTTTCAAAAAAAGCCACATGAGGATTCTGCTGGGTCAGCTTGCCAGGAATTGGAGCTACGCCCTCAGCAAGACGATCCTTACTTTGCTGACCTTGAATCAGGCCCGTGCCAGGATTGTAACCTTGAGGGCTGAGTTCAGATCCGTAAAGATCTATACACTCCTTAATTTTATCCGGCATGGGTTGATCAAAGCGAGGATAAAAAACTTTAAAATTATGCGCTAAAATCAAGTATGTTTTATAGCCCTTGGTGATAAGAAACCAATAAACAGAAGAAAAAGGGTGTCTAAGTTTATATCGCCAAATGTACCATACAAAAAGAGTTCTTAATGGAGTTCGGCCCCAGTAGCTCTTTTCAATAACCGTGTCTCCCGAAAAAAGACCTTTCGTAGACTTTCCGCTTTTATGCCTTAAGGTCATTTCACGGATTGTGGTAAAACCAATCACTCGGTTTTGATCATAGGCTAAGAGAATGTGTTTCTTTTCAGAAATATCTTTCTTGAATACATCAAGCGACACATTAACATAATAGGTATTAAATAGATGGAACATCTGCTCGATGTCCCTTTCTTTTAAACTGGCTACGGTTTTTATTTTTCCAATCATAAATCCTACAAATTCAAACGGACCATTCCGCCGGCAGAATGTGCCCAGATACGGCTGGCTTTTAAGATATCATCATTGTTCTGAGCGTCTGGAAGAAAGGCCTCGCGATAGGCGTCGATTTTCCATGTCTCAGGCATTCCATAAAAATAGTTACGGTATTTGACGGGTCGTTTTTTACCTAAATTCACCTGACGTTCTTTAAGATTGTCAAATGACTGTGGCAAAAAATCTTGAAGGTTGGTCGGTGGAGTGTCGTAAAATTTTTGGATGTCAAATTTGACATATTCTCCAGTGATGGCGCTTCTCAGAGTTGTTGGTCCTTCAACGACAGCTACAACATTTTGTACATTGATGTCACCTCGAGCCACATCGGCTTGAGCAAATGCTGTGTTAAATGCAAAGTCATTGCTTCCGGGACGCTCTTTAGCTATTTCCCAAGCGGTGGCAAGCCGCTTGACTGATGATTGTAGCAACTCATAGGACTCCCTCATGCACGTTACGGATTGACGTTGTTGGTTGATGATCTTGCAGTCGGCTAAGTGTTTGCCAAAATGAGGAGCGGACTTAATAGCATCACGAAGTTCCCGCAAGGTATAACCGTTTCTGGTGCTAGAAAACATTGTTCCAATAACAGAATCGATTCCCATTACTTCTCCCAATTTTTGAGAAACTGTGGCGGCACCGTAGATGGAGTAGGATCTAAGGAAATTGATTTGAGAAACAGTGTTTTCATAAGAAGCAATCAGAGCCTGACGTTCAATTTCACCCACGAGTTTGAATCGATCAATGTTGTCTTGAAAACTATCCGCACCATAAATGATTCTGTTGTCCCAGACGATACGAGGATTTTTTTCAGACAGAGACTGCATTCGATTGTTGGCGGTTATCATCACGGGACGGACTTTATTAAACATCCAAGTTTGAATCTTAGCTTCAGAATCCAACGAAGGAGCCAAGGCCTTATCGATTAAATAAGGCTGAGCAATATAGTTAAAAAAAGCGACGGCGTGCCGGGATCTTTCTGGAGCATCAAGAAGCCAGCGAAGATTGGCTGCCAAGTTCTTAAAAGACGTCAAAATTGCAGAATGCGCCAATGTCCCTGCTTTGTCTTCAAAGTACGGCTTAACTCTGTAGAGAATCCCGCGAAAAGGCCTTAGGGTTTGAAGCTGCAAGGTAATAAATTGAGCATCGGCAGGCAAAGAATCGTACTTATTGTCGTAAGCCACGAGAACTTGGTCGAGCGCCTCAGGTTCTGTTTTAGAGAGAATTTCTTGAATCATTGCCTTAGCAGACTCTGAGAGGTCATTTTCCGTAAGGTTGGAAGCGACCTTTCTAGAGGCTTTAGCCTCTTTCTTCATTTGGGCGATCTGCTTTTTTGCTTTAGCGGCGTCAAAGACGTCATAAGTGATGGCGACTTTTTCGGATGCAGCGAGTTCTTTTTTATAAGAGTCAAAACTGGCCAGCGCATAGGATGCACCAAACATAAAACTGAATACAGCCACCCCGGCTAAAAATCTAGAAATCCTCATCTCTTTGTCCTCCCCCTGAGATCTTATAAAGTCATTTTTGCATTACGAACGGTGTGAACAAAAATATTTTTGGGCCTGTGAAAAATAAGTCTAAAGGCACCGAATGTTTTTCGTTCCAACTCCGCAGTATAACAATATGAACTTTCTAAGAATCTATTGTTATGAAACTTTTTGCGTTCGTCCAGCAAACCAGAGTAAAAACGCAGACGCTAAAAAAAGAACTCCTATTTCCCAAATCCATGGACTGGAATCCCAGCGAAATAGATAGAATAGAATCACAGCAAATGTCAGAAGATGTAAGGTTATTTTTGTAGACTTAACGGAATACTGACGAGTGTGCTTCTGTAAGGGGGGGGCCCATAGGAGCGCCCATTTCTCCTTCCAACTTTTGGTCTGATTAAAGTCTGCAAAAAGTTCTTTAAGGCCATGCGTATTTGCGACCCAGGCGCTCTGCTCATTGAGTTGGGGATAGATCCCAAATCGAACGGTTTCCGTTTCTGGTTGATAGGTCCCAAAAAGGCGGTCCCAAAATGAAAAGATCCCTCCATAATTTTTGTCGATATATGGTCGATTGATCCCATGATGAACGCGATGAAATGATGGGGTGACAAAGATCCATCGTACCCAGGGAATCTCTTTTTTAAAGGCCTGTGTATGGGAAAAGAATTGCAAAAGAGCATGCGCCGCAATGGTGACGGCCAGGATTTCCACGGGCATGCCGAAAAAAAGAAAGATTAAATAAAAAGGAAAGGCCGTTAGTTTTTGAAACCATGCCTGACGCAGAGCTACAGAGTAATTATAGTGAGAACTTGAGTGGTGAACGATATGAATGGCCCACATCAAATTCACTCGATGGCTCATTCGGTGATAGGTGTAGTAGGAGAGATCCAAAAAGAAAAAACAGAGAATATAGGTTGGGAGACTTTTAGCGATGAGTTCAATTTGAAAGAAGCGTTGCAAGGCAAGATATAGCCACAGAAGAAGGACTTTAAAAAGAGAGTCGGTCAGTGCTTGACCAAAACCACAAGCGAGATTCACTAAGGTATCCGATTTGTCATAAACCGGAGTCCCTTTTCGTAGAAAGTAAAGATGCTCCAGGAGCATGATTCCCAGGAAAAATGGCAGTACGGCCAAAACGAGAAAGTATGCGTCCACTGTTGCACCTCCCTACGGAGTGTACAACAATTTTAAAAATAGAGGCAACAGATGTTCGAACAACTCAAAACTCCCTATTCTTTTCGTAAGTCAGCACAGTGGCTATGGCGCTATCTGAAAAATGGGGATCACTCCAATCCCACGGGACTAAAGTCGGCGCGCGTTCACTTTGAGGCCCCTGAAATTCCTCAAGTTCGCTTGCTCTTGATCGGTGATCTTATGGGTCTTTCAGGAAAGAGACTTGTATTTGGGGAGGATCTTAAGGGTCTGGCACATAGTTGTGACAAAGTGATTGCTAATCTAGAAGGTCCTATTACCGAATCTAAAGATTTGGTTTTTATCAAACAATACAACACTCCGGACCTTTTAGAAGATCTTGATCAGCTTGCTTCCTTATCGCGTTGGGTTTTTAGTTTGGCAAACAATCATATTTATGACTACGGGCTAAAGGGAGTAGAACAAACGATCCAGAGGATCGAAGCCTCTTCGGCGCAGCATTTTGGCACTCGTTTTCGGCCCGTTCATTTGGAAAAAAATGGAGCCCTCTATGGTGTCACGGAATGGCAGAATCGGCAAAGTCCCTACCCAATTTCTCTAGAGGCCCCTGTTTTTAAAACGAGTGACGCCGAATTTCATATTCTTTATCCGCATTGGGGTGAAGAATTTTGTTTTTACCCAAGTCCATCCCAACGAAATCTTGCTAAATCTCTTTTGATGGAATACGACCTCATTGTTGGTCACCACTCTCATACGCCGCAGCCAACAGAAAAAATTGAAGAGCGATATTGTTGCTACTCTTTAGGAAACTTTTATATCTATTTTGATAAACCCATGTTGAGTCGAGGAAAGGTTGTTGAAGTGGGTTGGTCCGGTGGGAATTTGGTTCTTTTTAAAGAGTCTTTCTGTCAGACACAATTTATTGATAAAAAAACGCTTAAGATAGATTTAGTTGGTGACAGCGTTGAATAAGGCTCGTCTTTTATTGTTCCTGATTTTTGGCGTGTTGTTGACTTTGGTTTCCGCAGTCAGACCTCAGAAGACGAGTATTAGTACCCGAGACTTTATTGGATCAGACGCGATTCTAAAAGAGACTTACGAAGATCATCTGAATGAGTTTCCTGAACATCAAGAACTTGTGGTTGTACTGCAACGACCAGATCAGGCTCCGTGGGACTCTGACGCCCTATGTACTTTGCGAACGGTCTGGAAGCAGGCCGTTTCTGATTTAGAAGGAGTTTCTGAAAGTTTCGAGCTGTTTTCCTTGCGAGCCCCTAAGATTCAAAATGAAACTTTGTTTTATCCGTTATCTTATTTGGAAAACTGTCAAGGCCATCACTCTGCCGAGCGCTATTTTTTAAGTGAAGATCGTCAAAAGCTTTTGTTTTTACTTTATTTCGATATGGATTCTCATCCTCTCTATGGCCACTTTCATCCCCAGCAATTGCAAGAAGCGGTCAAAATTTTAAAGCAAGCGCTAAAAGATTATACGGTGTCTCTCTCCGGCAACCTCATGTTTGAGCAGGCGATGCTAAATGCCATTCAGCAGAGTGCTATTTTGAATGGAATTTTTGTTTTGCTCTTAATGTTCTGTTTTTATGTTGTGTTTAAAAGTCTAAGAGCTGTTTTTCTATTCCTTGTCACGTTGTCTTTTTCTAGTATTCCCCTTTTTTATTTAATAACAGTTTGGGCTGTTCCACAGGATCCCCTTATGACTTGTCTATTAATGGTGATCTCTCTAGCCACTTTGGAAGATTTCTTACTTCTCTCCACTCAAGTTGCACAGATAAAATCTGTGGACGAATCCCCTGTTACCTCCGTGTTGGCGATTTTTAATCAGTTTAAGGTGCCTTCCTTTTTTACTTCTTTAACAACCGTGATCGGTTTTGGTCCTTTAGGGTTTTCTGAAGTGGACTCGTTAAGGTATTTTGGTGTGTTGGTCAGCATTGGCGTGATGTTAGAATGGATTGCTATTTTTTTCGGACTCCCTCTATTTTTTAAAGCCTTTCCTCGAACAGCTCAGTTTGTTGAGTCCACATTCGTCTTTGAAAAGATTCGCGAAGTCTCTTTGTTTATTCCCTCTAAGTTAGTTCGAAAAGTGAGTTTTGTACTGTTTGTTTTGGGTATTGTTGGTCTGCCATTTGTCAACCAAGATCACTCTCCACTCAAGCTTTTGGATGAAGAGACAGCCTTTATTAGAGACACTCGATTGGTGGAGGAAATAAAAGGGGGGGCCGGTATTGTAGAATTGGTCTTTCCGGCAAATCTGCTAAAGTCTGAAAAGGACGCGATTCTTCAAAGAGTTTTGAGTTGGCCGGAGGTGTCTGGAAAAGAAGGATTTGAGGACTACTTAAGCATGGCAGAGTTGCCAGAGGATTTAAAAACGCTCGTTCGACGAGAGGCTAAATTTTCTGAAATGGGACGTCGATTCTGGAGCCGGCATCACGATTTAGAAAGAGTTTATTTGTTTCTCAAGAGTTCAAGCTCTCTGGCAACGCTGGAGTTGCAAGCCAAAATTGAAGATTTGTGTCGGGATAAGTGTTCTCTTCAGGGAGAATTGGCGGCTTTTTCTGAATACACGATGAAATTAATAGGGATTCTCAGTCACGGAGCTCTTTGGAGCTTAACAATGGTTCTCCTTCTGATCGTTTTGCTGATGGTGCATTTTCGTTTGCCTCATGCTTTTCTTTATGCCGCAACAGCGGCGTGGGGTCCTGTGACACTCATTGGTTTGGTGTCTGTTACACAATTTCCAATAAATCTAACGACGGTCGTTTTAGGGGCCGTGGCCATTGGTTTAGCGGGAGACAACGCCATTCAATTTATTTTCGCAGCTCGGAAAAAAGGAGTCACACAAGCCCCCAAAGATTTGTCGATGGCTTCATTTGTGAGCGCTTTGTTTATGGCGACAGCCAGTTTCAGTTTTTTATATTCTCAGCTGCCTAATATTCGCCATTTAGGATTTTATCTCATCTCTCTTTTCTTATTGGGCTTTTGGGGAGATGTCTTTTTGCTTCGCGCCGCGCTAGATCGATCTCGATGATGGGGATCTTGTCTTGCATTTCATTTTGTAGCTGACTACTGTGATCGGCATGGGGACAAGAGCATCATCTAAATCATATATTGAAATCGAACCAACAAATATTTTACATAAATGGTGGAAAGCCTACCAGAGTGTCGATCCGCGGATTCCTGTGGCCGGTATTTTGTTTTTTTATCTTATCTTGGGTCTCACCGTTTTAGGTTTTAATCGAACTCCGGTTCAAGCCATTGTAACGACGCTGAGTTGTGTTTCTTTGGAAATGGGCCTAACGTTTTTATTTAAGAGAAAATGGATTTTTCCTCTGAGTGCTCTCATCACCAGTTTTTCGCTCTCATTTTTGTTAAACTATACGCATGATTATTTTTTGCTTTTTGCTCCACTTTATTTTGCGATTGGTTCTAAATACTTAATACAGTTTGATGGTCGCCACCGTTTGAATCCGGCCATGGTGGGAGTGACATTTTCTTTGCTGTTTACTGATGGCCTGATTACAGCGGCTCCTGCCTATCAATGGAATGGTATAGCGGCCCTTTCTTCTTTTATTGTTATGCTCGGATTGATCTTTGTGATTCCCAAGGTGAACCGTCATTGGTTGGTTTTAAGTTTCTTGTTTTGGTTCACCCTGCAGACGGCCCTGCGTTCTTGGATCATGCGTCACCATCTGCCTTTTGAAACCCTGTTTTTGGGGACCTTAACTTCACCGTCATTTTTTATTTTTAGTTTCTTTATGATTACCGATCCGCCAACATCCCCCCCTGGGGTTAAACAGCAGCTCCTTGTTGGCTTTGCTTTGGCGACCATTGATTTGCTGTTGCATATTAAGCAAAGCTATTTCACCTTCTTTTATGCAGCTCTTATTGTTCAAACTTCCATTTTTTCTTACCGTCACTTTAAAGCTTTAAAGAGTGAAGGTTGGAGTGAGTATTGGAGTAAAAGATTCCTTCAGTCAAAGTACTACTTTAAGTTTTTAACTATTGCTCTGATTGGTTTGGGGGGACTTGGATTTTATAAAGGGGTTGTACATGCCCACTTAAATACCTCTCAGCTTCCCTTTTATTTAGAGCGAATTCCAGGTGGTGTTTCCGGACTTGATGCCGCAGAAAAAGGAGATCTGTGGGATCAGACAGATCCACGCATACATCACGTGATTAAGTGGATCTTTTCTGTTGGAGAATCCGTTTCTTTTGCGGACGTTAATAATGATGGTAAAATCGATCTCTTTTTAAGCAACATGTTAAAGCTTTCTGAAGAAAGAGCTCAGCTTTATCTCTCCGATGGCGACTTTCACTTTAAGAAATTTCCTTTGCCAGAATTGGACTCCATTCGTTTTCAGCCAAAATCTGAGGGCTTTGTGACCAATGCCACTTTTATCGATTATGACAATGATGGGGACCAAGACCTTTTTGTCTCTGTCGCTTTTGGCAGTAACTATTTGTTAAAAAATCTTTTAGTCGAAAATGGCCAGCTCAGTTTTATAGATGTTACTGAGGAACTAGGTCTTACGACTTATGGTGTCTCCATTGGTGCTAGCTTTGCAGACTTTAATCGGGATGGACGATTGGATCTTTTTGTTTACAATGTTCTTCCGGAAAATCTTCCTGATTATGAAACACCCACCCGATTTAATGCCTTTTCTTTGCCGCAGCCCGAGTACGAAGGTGACGAGAGAATGTTTCATTTTATGCACAACAGTTGGCACTTATCTAATAATGGTGGTCGTAATTATATTTATTTGCAGTCTTCTGATGGAAAGTTTCTTAAACAGGAAAACAATCGATTCGCCTTTCCAGAGACACGATGGTCTTTGGCGGTGGGGCTCGCCGATTTTAATAAAGACGGTTGGACAGACATCTATGTCGCCAATGATTTTGGACCCGATGATCTTTACTATAATTTGCAAGGTCGGGGATTTGAAAACTATAAAGGAGAGATCTTCGGTTCCATTGGTCGAGATACCTATAAGGGCATGAACACTTCGGTGGCTGATTTGGATCGAAAAGGTTGGCTCAATATTTATATTTCAAATGTTCATCACCCTCTACAGGCGGAAGGTTCGTTGCTGTGGTCCTTTATCCCAAATGGAACTTCTTACCCTGATACAAAAGAAGAAGCCTCCTTTAAAGGGGTTTTAAATGAAAATCGGTTTGGCTGGGGCGCTTCGACAACAGATTTTGACAATGATGGTTGGGTGGACATCGCACAAGCTAATGGAATGGTCGACGATCGGTTTGATAAGAAATTCGAGGAATGTCCTGATTATTGGTATGTCAATGAGAAGATTGCTAGATCCCCACCCTCTATTCATAGCTATGCCAATAAGTGGGGAGACATTCGTGGCTATTGTATCTTTGGGAAAGAAAGGAATCGATTGTATCTGAATTTGGGCTACCCTCATCGTCCTCAGTTTGTGGATGTGGCCGAGCATATTGGCATGACGGAGTTGACCAACTCCCGTGGAGTGGCTTCGGTCGATCTTAACAATAATGGTCGACGCGATATGATGTTCTCTCATTTGTATCAGCCACCGACTTTGTATCGGAACCACGCTCAGGGAGAAACTAGTAACTCTTGGCTGGGTTTGGAGCTTTCGAGTTTGGATTCTCGTTGCAATCGAGAAGCGATTGGTAGTCAAGTGACCTTAAAGGTGAAAACCAAAGAGGGGGCCTATTGGAGTATAACTCAAGAACAACAGGTCGTAAGTGGGTTCTCATCACAGAGTGATAAGAGGCTTCATTTTGGATTGGGCCCGAATGCCGAATCTGTCTCCGTGTCTATATTGTGGTGTGGTCAATTTGTACGAGAGTATAAGAATTTGGATGTCAATCAATACATAAAGTTGGTGTTTCCATGAAATCACTGAAAGAGGCTGATGGTCAGTTAAGAGAAAATTGGTACATTTTAGCACTGGAGGAAGAGCTTAAAGACAAACCCATCCGTCGAGAGGTTTATGATAAGGCCTATGTTATTTTTCGTGATGAAAATGGCCGTATGCAGGCGTTTGAAGACCGTTGTATCCATCGTGGAGCTCAATTGAGCCTTGGCCATACTAAGAAAGGCTGTTTGCAATGCCCTTATCATGGGTGGACTTTTGATGGATTGGGACAGCTCAAAGAAGTGCCTTCTCAGGGAGACAAGCTGGGGAAAGCCCAATCGCAGTGGCGGCTCAATCGTCCCGTCCAATCGGTGCAGGATGGTTGTTTGTGGATTTGGTGTGGGGACGAAGCCCCAAGTGATCGCTGGCCGTCATGGCGCTTTCCCTTTGCTGACGATAAAAAATGGCACAAGTATTTTATGATTACAGATTTTGACAATGATGTGACCCATTTAATTCAAAACTTTATGGATGTACCCCATACGGTTTTTGTTCACAAACATTGGTTTCGTCGTCAGGAACATCTTAAGGTGCCTATCACATTGGAGGTGCATGAAGGTCGAGTGAAAGTCACTTATCACCAGAAAAATGACTCCATCGGATTTTTTTCTCGAATGTTAAATCCTAAGAAAGAGCCTATGATTCATACAGATGAATTTATTTATCCTAATATCACACGAGTCGATTATAAATTTGGTGAGCAGGGATTTGTTATCAATTCGCAATGTACACCGATCGGCCGTTACAAAACGAGAGTCTATACTTGGATTGCCTACAAAATGGGAGGTGTCGGTCCATGGATCAAACCACTTCTTGGTTGGTACACGCGGGCTGTGATTGAGCAGGACGTTGAGATTATGGCCAATCAAGGAGATAACTTTCGTTTTTTAGAAGAGCGTGGCGAGTCCCTTCAATTTGTACCTAAAAATGGGTATTATTCCACTTCCGCGGATGAATTGCACTTAGCCATCGATGAGATTCGAGCCAAAGGGGTGTCCGATCCTCAAGAAGCCAGGGCGGCCAGCTATCAAAGAGAGCGCGAGTTTTGGATTTAGTCGAGTTTCAAAATAAGTATCCGCAAATTCATACGTATCAAGACGATGACGAGATGAAAATTTTTGATCTTTTTGAACGATCACCAATGAATTTGCAGGGGCTTCAATTGATCTATGATCGCAAGCCGTCCTTTTCGGCCCTTCTTCAGGCCCAATCTCATGACTGGCTCACCGTTGTCTCTAAAGACTCCAATCGGTTATTTGGATTTGCGAGTATGAGTGTGACGCCCAGATATTGGAATGGCGAGTTGCAAAATATTTGTTACTTGGGAGACTTACGAGCCGAATACGATCGATCGACGATGAAGCTATGGCGCAGAGCCTATGGGGATCTCCTATTGATGTGTCAAGGTTACTTCCGATCCCGCCCTCCTCAAAAATTTCTCACAGCGATATTAAAAGACAACAAAATCGCTCAGCAAAGTTTGGTTAGACAGAGACCTGGAAAAACCTTTGCCTATGACTATATAAAGTCGATTCAGATGGTTAATATTTTAGGTTCCTTTTTCCCGGTGTCCCATCATAAAGGGATACGATGGGCTCGATCCAACGAGGAAGAGTCCCTACGCAGTTTTATTGAAACGTGTCATCGAAAAATGAATATGGGTTATGATTATTCGTCTTCTGAACAGAGTGAATGGAACTATCGTAAGGCAAATTGGCCGGATTGGAGTATCGATAGCTTTTTAGTAATGGAAGAGGAGGGCGAGATCCAAGCGGTGTGTTTTCCTTGGTCGCCGACGGCACTGAAGCGAATGAGAGTGGAAAATTGTTCTTGGGGAATGCGCTGGCTTTTTAAAATTTCCGGCCTGTTTGGTTGTAAGAACCCTAAGGTTGGCGAGAATTTTACTACTTTGTATCTCACACATTTGAGCTTTCTAAAAACCGAATTGAGAAACGAAAATTGGTATGGTTATGAGTTTTCTAAATTTTTGTTAAAATCAAAGGCCTTAAGAAAATCCAACTTGATCTCTTTTTGCAGTCAAACTCCCCACAAGTCGCCATCGGCCCTGCTAGTTCAGAAAACGGACGTGGATCTTTTTTTTGTCCGCTCTGCCGAGGAGTCTAAAGCCGTTTTTGTAGATGATTATATAGATTTTGAAATGGCTCTCGTATGAGTGTATGGCACACACTCTCTTCCATTTACTATCAAAGGGCTTTGCGAAAATTTTTGCAATTGGCTCCAGATTTTCGACAAGTGCAGCTTCGTAAGAAGGCGCAGTATCAATCAGGTGCGGGACTCCAGATTCCCTTGAATTCGTCTATGGACTGGACTCAGTATGCGGATTATGAGGAAGCCTTTTTCAAGCTTCGGCAGGAGAAATCTTTGAAATGGATTCCTACCAGTGGCTCCACGGATAAGAGGAAATGGATTCCCTACAACCGTCAATTTATCCATGAGTTGAATATGAGTATTGATGTACTCATGGGTGCCTTGTATCGAGAATACCCGGGAATTTGTGCGGGAACCCATTATTGGTCGCTGTCATGGCTGCCAACAGAATTGCGGGGTCAAATGAGTAATGATGATTCGCAATTGCTGACTTTCTGGAAACGTCAAGCTTTTCAGAAAATTTGCCCCACTCCTCGTGAAGTGGAGTGGG
>JAGRAG010000188.1 GCA_020435025.1 Bdellovibrionales bacterium
ATTAAAGAACTGCGACATCGCAGCTCGTTTGATCTTTCCTGTTTCCGTCTTTAGTATTTCATCCACCAACAAAATCACTTTCGGAGACTTCTCATAGGGCAGGATCTCTAGAAATTTCTCAAGGTATTGTTCAGAATGATCCAAAAGCTCCTGATCCATTGTAACTAATCCCACCTCTTCACCAGTCCACTCATTAGAAAATCCGATAATAGCATAATGACGTCCTGGCAAAATTTCCGATAACCGCGATTCGACCTCAAATAAAGATATGTTTTGGCCATTTCGTTTTACAATCTCTTTGAGACGACCGGTAATATAAATAAGCCTTTCACCCATGTCCGTTTCCTTGAAATACCCTCGATCTCCTGTATGAAGCCACCCTCCTTCGAAAGCTTCATCTGTAGCTGAATCGTTTTGATAGTAACCCTCCATCATATTCCAACCTCGAATCGCTATCTCCCCTTCTTGATCTTCGTCTAAAATATCTCCCTGCGGTGATAAAATCTGCACTTCATTGCCCCAGACAGGCATTCCCGCTGGGAGTCTGTCCACACCGATCATTAAAGACTCCCACTCTTTCCGGCTCATATTTGGATTGTTGGCCAAACTGAAATTAACGGCTTCCGACAATCCATAGGACTGGATAATTGGCAGAGACAATTTGTTATAAAACCTCTCCACATCGGCAGGGACCAAAGGCGCAGCGGCTGTAACAATGTACTTTGTCGATGGAGGAAACAGAAATTTTCGAGGATCGTGTGCCAACATTTTAATGACCGATGGGACAGCGCTCACTACTTCTGGTTCTGTGAGATTCACTTGTTTTGCAAAGTCTTTGAGCTGAAATCCATTAGAAAAAATCAAAGTCGATTGGCTGGACAAACAAGATAGAAATGAAAAATGAAAGGCATTTACGTGCACCATAGGTAAAACGGTCATGTGTCGATGCCCAGGCTTCATATTATGAAGACGGATGGTCGCTTCGACATTTATCTGACTTCGTTGCCAGGGTAGATGCACTCCTTTGGATTGACTCGTAGTTCCTGAAGTAAAAAAAAGAGCGCCCCCTTTGTCGGTTTTTGTTAAATGTTGGATAAATTCTGTTAACTGATCTGCTTCAATGTCTCTTTTAAGTAATGAATATTCCATTTTTTTCTCAAAACAATTTTGATCCAACGAAATCAAACCTAAAAGGTCTATCACTGTACTCGGTCGCGCAAAATTGTAGATGACATCAAAGTAATATGGCTTTTCCTTGCTGCTAATAGGAACAATAATTCCCCCTAAAGCCCAAATAGCACCGTAAACCACTAGTAACTCGACAGAGTTTTCACCAATAACCATCACTCGATCACCGGCCCGACACCCCAACTGTCTTAAATGAAACGCGGCACGAAATACTTTGTCCACATATTCGGAAAACGTCAGTCTCTCGGCCACTTTTGGTCCATCTAAATATTGGATAAAAAGACCCTGATCGGACTGAAGACGAAGTAATAAATTTAAAAAGCTAGATACTGAAAGTCGCTCTGAAAAATCGACCTGTCCTTGATACCTACGGACTTCATCCCTTTTTAAATTCATAAAGGACCTTTCTAAAGAATTTTTTATCTCCCCTACTTTGCGATAAATGTACCGTTGTACATGGGGTGATTGGTTTCCAAACTCGGGACCGAAGAAAAAATATGCAAAGGCACGACCACCAAGTCTTCATTAAAAGGAGTTGTGAAGTGATGAGGGCACATGGGATCTAAAATACAAACCATTCCTGGTGTGAGTTCCGTTTCATCTAAGGTTCCAGGCATACCAACAATGCTCATCCCTCGTCCTTGCAGAACATAGACCACTCGAACGGTGGAATGAATATGGTGAGCCTGTTCACTCGAACCAGCAGGGATCATCAGCAACTGCAAAGTTGGATCCCCTAATCTTGGAGGGGCAAAGATCTGTCGTGTAGAACATCCATTGATATAAGGAAGAAGTGGTGTCCCTGAGAGAGAAGCTTGTCTTTCCGATGGCATATAACCACGAATCACTGTAGCACATATTTGTGAATCTACTTCAACTGGTCCACGTTGCAAATGCGCCCACTTCGCATCAGAAGAGAAATAATAAACACAGTCCCCTCTTTCGACTGAAATTTTATGTTTCCCAATATACGTTTTAAAAAAATAGGTCTGATCGTCTGGTGCTTGAAACTCTACTGGAATGTCACCTTTAAAATAATGAGCTTTCGCTTGAAAAACTAACTGATTGTGATTTGTGTTAGATGCCACTCCCATGCTCCTTTACCGAGATCTAAATTATCGCGAATCCTACCATTTGAAGTCAAGGCATCGTCGGATAACCTGCAAAATTAGATCTAAACCCATTCGGAAGCAGTAAAACACTCATTGGGCCTACTCTCACAAAAAAAATTAGAATACCATAAACCTATCTTTGATAACCTAACTGGAGTTTCATTGCTCATATTTTTTCATAGCTTTCCATTTATAGCCTTTTTCTTAATAGTATTTGTCGTTTATTGGTCTATACCAAAACACAAAGCTCTTAGAAATTCCATTTTACTCCTGGCAAGCTACATATTTTATGCGAGCTGGAACTATAAATTCCTTTCTCTTTTACTGACTTCTACGTTGGTCGATTACTTCTGTGCGCAAATCATCTTTAAAAGCTCCTCACAAACACGAAAAAAAGTGTTTTTGTGGATCAGCATTTCCGTTAACCTGGGGCTGCTTGCGACATTTAAGTATTTTAACTTTTTCATCGACAATTTGCGCTTCGCTGCTGAAGCACTAGGTCTATCACTATCTATAAATAACCTAGAAATACTTTTGCCCATAGGTATTTCCTTTTATACATTTCAAACTATCTCCTACACTGTCGAGGTTTATAAAGGGCGACTTCAGCCCATCACTCACTTTCCCACCTTTGCCCTTTATGTGAGCTACTTTCCGCAACTGATCGCTGGACCGATAGAAAAAGCCAAGTCTCTTATGCCTCAATTGGAAACCGTTAAAAAATTTGCCGACGTGGATTTCAAAAGAGGTCTTTATCTTTTCGTTATTGGTTTTATCAAAAAAGTCGCAGTCGCTGATACTCTAAATCCCATTGTTTCGGCTGGATTTGAAAATTCTGGGCCTTTGTCGTCGTTAGACACTCTCGTTTTGTCTTATCTATTTTACCTACAGATTTATTGTGATTTTTCCGGCTATTCTAATATGGCTCGGGGAATCTCTGAGTTCTTTGGAATAAGGCTCAGTCAAAATTTTAATCTTCCTATTTTTGCAAAAAACCCTTCTGACTTCTGGAATCGTTGGCACATTACTTTATCCGATTGGGTCAAAGTCTATTTATTTGTTCCTTTACTTGTGAAGTTAAGAAACCCCTATCTCGTTTCTTTAATTTGCTTTCCTCTTATGGGCCTGTGGCATGGGGCAAAATGGACTTTCGTGGTTTGGGGATTTTACTGGTTACTTGCCACGGTCATCGTTAATTTAATAAAAGGCTCTACAACACGTAAAATTCCTGACTTCGTAAAGGTGGTGCTCACTCTGCATGTCGCTTCCATCGGCTTACTCCTTTTTCGATCTGATTCCTTTGTTCAATGGCTGGATTTTCTAAAAAATTTCGTAACAGGAAATCTAACGTTCAATCTCATCGCCTCTCCACTTGCCCTATCAGGAGTGGTTTTATTTCTTGTGTACGAACTCTATTTGCATTTTCGAAACGACTACTGTTATCCAGCGAATTGGGGTCTTTTAAAAATGGCCGCCTTTTATTTTGGTTGTCTTGTTTACTACAGAGTCTATTCCGGCACTGCAATAATGGATTATTACTACCTACAATTTTAAACACGTCTCGCTTCGACAGAGACTTTTCAAGAAAATCTTATTTTTAAGAATTTAATTTTAATGCCATTTTTAAAAAATATGGTTCGCTTGAAAAGTTTCAGTCGATCGTACTAACTAAAAAGAACTGAACGCATTGATACCGATCCGTTTTGAATAAACTCAATAGGAAAAGTCACGGAATCAGAATCAAAAGCCGCTCCCATACAATAAATTAAAGGAATAAAGTGTTCATCAGTAGGATGTGCCTTTAGATAAAGAGCATTACTCGTCTTTTCTAGGTCTAAAACTTGCTCAAATTTTTTATAAACTAAAAGGTCCGCAACTTTTTCATCAAACTCGATCGCCCAGCTATCCGCCGGCGCGTCGCTTTTCCAATTAATGGCCTTTAAGTTATGGACAATATTACCGCTTCCTAAAATAAGAATGCCCTTTTGCCTAAGACCCCTTAAAGAACGACCCAGCTCAAAGTACTCATTTTTTGAAAGCTTGTGGGGGATACTTAACTGAACCACTGGAACGTCTGCCTTTGGATACATGTGATGCAAAACCGCCCAGACACCGTGATCTAAACCTCGTCGATTGGTCACTTGCAAAGAACTTCCACAGAAGCCCTTTAGGTCATGGACCATCTCTTCACTCCACCCTCGTGCCGCATATTGGATCTGATAGAGTTTTTCTGGAAAACCGTAGAAGTCGTAAATGATCTTCTGTTCCAAAGCATTTTGCACAACTGGGCCCCGATCTAACCAATGTGCTGAAACTGCTAAGATGGCTTTGGGATTAAATTGCTGTCCCAGTATATTCAATGTCTTTGAGAGCTGATTTTCTTCTATCAGATTCATGGGAGACCCATGCCCGATAAACAAGCTTGGCATAGTCGCTGTGTTCATTTCGAAATTCATGGGGCCTCCTATTTATAATGCCCTTAAGTTACTTAGTTACTCCACTCGCAGGTTTATTTACTTTTCAAGGTTTGCCTGCTTCTGAGGAGCGGCTTTAGCAGCCTGAACTTTTAAAGTAATTTTAACATCGTCACCAACGACAGGACCCGCCTCGACCATAGAGTTCCAAGTGAGTCCGAAGTCTTTTCTATTCACTTCTGTTTCTGCAACAAAGGCTGCCTTTAGATTTCCATAACCGTCTTTGACTGTTCCTAAAAATTTAGAGCTAAACGTCACGGTTCGCGTTTTTCCCTTGATCGTTAATTGTCCTGTCATTGTAAATTTCTTTTTATTACCACTGATCTTTTGACTGACAAACTTCATGTCAGGATAAGTCTCTACTTCAAAAAAGTCTTTGCTCTTTAAGTGATTGTCTCGCTTTTCTGTTCCCGTATCAATGGAGCTTACTTTTATTGTCGCTTCCACTTTAGATTTAGAAAACGTCTTTTCATTGATTTCAATGGTCCCACTAAATTCTTTAAACTTTCCTTCGACAGAAGAGATGACTAAGTGAGGAACCTCAAAACCTACGTGCGAATGAACCGGGTCAATTTGATACACTCCACTATCGTTGGCGCTGACGGGAAGAGTGCTCAGAGTTAGAGCCAATAATAATGATATACATTTAAATTTATTCATGTTTTTTCCTTTCCAAATTCGGTTTCAATTTCTATATCTATTATCAGCTGAATTCTTTTGTTTCTGTAGATGGCAATTTTTGAATTTATTGTTCTAAAAATTAGAACAATAAGATATCTTTTAAAGATGACCGCTCCTCAAATCGATTTGAATCGCATACAGATGTTTTTAGAAATAGTTCGCTTTGGTAGTATCACTAAGGCCGCCAATGCCTTTCATCTGCAAAAATCGAAAGTGAGTCGTGATCTAAGTCTTTTGGAAAAAGAATTGGGAACTCAGCTTATCTATCGCACCACCAGAAAGTTTTCCCTCACTGCCGAAGGACAAAAATTTTTTGCAAAAGCGAGCGAAGGCCTCACCTACTTGACCGATGCGATTCTTGAAACTTCTCGGGATGCTAAAGCTTTGGCAGGGCACATTTCCATAACTTGTCCTGAGGATATTGGTCAGATGGTTTTGATTCCTTTACTAGATGAATTCGCAAAACTTCATCCAAAGATTTCCTACGGAATCAATTTTTCATCAGAGAACCAGGATCTTGTCGCTCAAAAAATTGATCTTGCCCTAAGAATTGGTCCTCTAAAAGATAGCTCCCTAATCGTAAAAAAATTAGGGTCTATTGAAATGGGTCTGTTTTGCTCCACACAGTTTTTTGAAACTCTTCCTCAGATTAAATCTCTCAAACAACTGTCTTCTCTGCCAACGATTCACTTTCAGCACAAAAACAGAAAGCCTGAGTGGGAGTTTCAATCTTACGGCAAGGCCGTTAAAATCCCCATCCAACCCATAGCCGTTGTGGATAATTTTATGGCGGCACTTAATTTGACTCAAAGAGGTTTTGGAATTTGTCTTCTGCCAAAGTTCGTCGCCGGCAACGATCTGACTCAAGGAAATATCACTCAAGTCTTTAAAAAAGCACAAATCAAATTCCCTCAGCTGCAATTGGTCTGGCCCAATAAAAGCGAAGAGATTGCCCGCGTCCGTGAGCTTTCTAATCACCTGATTCACAAAATGCAGGAGATCTTTTAGAAAGGACGGTTTGCTTCAAAATTAAAAAGGAAGGAAAATGGCTCGGGTGGAGAGACTTGAACTCCCGACAGGGTGATTAACAGTCACC
>JAGRAG010000189.1 GCA_020435025.1 Bdellovibrionales bacterium
ATCAGCAAATGGCCGAACTTCGAAAAAAAGCGAATGAAGAGTTGGAAAAGAAGTTTCGGCAAAAGCTGCAGCAGTACAGCTTAGATCGACAAGAGTGGGAGTCGAGATGGACGATGGAGTTGGCTATTCTAATAGACCGTTCAGATATTCAAGAGGAGATGGTGCGCTTAAAAGAGCACATTAAGAACTTTGTTTTATTGGCCGAGGGCGGCGAGCAAAGCGGCAAAAAAATGGACTTTTATTGTCAGGAGCTATTGCGAGAAACCAATACAATTGGATCAAAATCTCAAGTTGCGAAGTTGACTCATTTGGTGGTTGATGCGAAATCTTTAATTGAACAGCTTAGAGAACAGGTGCAAAACGTCGAATGAAACAGCGAATGATAATAGTAGTCGGTCCTTCCGGGGTTGGAAAATCCAGCTTTGTGGATAGGGCTGTTCAGGAGTTACCTTATCTCGTTGATGTTATTACCTATACGACACGTCAAATGCGTCCTGGAGAGTCTGAAGGCCATCCCTATCATTTTGTCAGCCAGGAAGAATTTTCTCAACTTGTAGAAAATGACTTCTTTGTCGAATGGGCCCATGTTCATAGCAACCGATATGGGACCCCACGCGACCAAATCGTAGCAGCTTGGGATAGAGGGAGTGGGGTTATTATGGATATTGATATTCAGGGCGCTCGAGCCTGCATAAATGAATTTCCTCAGTTATTATCAATATTTATTGAACCACCTTCTTTAGAAGAACTGAGACGCCGAATTGAAAAACGCAGTGAATTCCTACCTAAGGACTTCGAAATTCGCATGGAGAATGCTAAAAAGGAGATCGCTGCGGCGAGTGAGTTTGACTGCCGCATCTGCAACGATGATTTTGCAGAATCTTTTGGTGAATTTAAAAAAATCATTGAAGAATACTGGCAAAACGGCTAGTTTAACGCTTTTCGTTCAAAGAAAAAGGAGTAAGTGTGGCACGAATTACGGTGGAAGACTGTCTTGATAAGGTACCGAACCGCTTTGCCTTAGTCTTGTTGGTGGCTAAAAGAGCCAAACAATTTCTTAAGGGTGCTAATTCCACTTATGCCGTTAAAGATGAGAACAAAAATATCGTAAACGCCTTACGAGAAGTGGCGAGCGGCACAGTGTATTTCGATACCGAAGATGTGTATGGATCTCCTGATCAGCAAGTTGAAAAAGATCTTGCTGGAAGTGAGTGAGAATTTTCCATTTTATGGCCTAACTTATGGCTGAAGCAGCAGTTTCTAACTAGTGGAGCTTCCTCTTTTTTTGTAAGATGAAGGTTTGAGGGCTGTTGTTTATGAATTTGAGCCGAGATTTAAAAGGCATCCAAGAAAACCTACCGGAGACGATTGACGATTTCATTGATGGAATTGAGGGTGTTTACTCGTCAAAAGACTGCGAGTATTTGCGTCGAGTCTACGAGTTTGCCGAAAAAGCCCATTCGGGCCAGATTCGTCGGAGTGGGGAGCCTTATATTTCCCATCCTTTAGGAGTGGCTTCTATTTTAGCGGACCTACGCTTAGATTTAGCCACGGTGGCGACCGGCCTACTTCATGATACCGTCGAGGACACTTCGGTCAATTTAGATGAGATAAAAACCCAATTTGGTGAAGTGACCATGAATTTGGTTGATGGTGTAACGAAAATTTCAAAAATTAAATTTCGACATACTCATGAGAAACAAGGTGAAAACATTCGCAAGATGATTGTCGCCATGGGAAAAGATGTGCGAGTGATTCTTGTGAAGTTGGCAGATCGTCTGCACAATATGCGTACTATGGGATCTATGCCTTTTGAAAAGCAAGCTAGAATTGCTCAAGAGACTTTGGATATCTATGCCCCCTTGGCGGGCCGACTGGGAATAAGTGAACTTAAAGTGGAGTTAGAGGACTTAAGTTTTCGATTTTCACAAACTGAAGCCTACTATGACCTTTCGCAAAAAGTCGAAAAAAAGAAACGGGAACGAGAAAAATACATTGATGATGTTAAACGCTTTTTAGAAACCGAATTGACTGACAAAGCTAATGTCGAGTTTGAAGTTTCGGGTCGTCCAAAACATCTTTATTCCATTTATAAAAAGATGCAGATGCGAAACGTCGACTATGACCAGATTTATGATGTCCTAGCGTTTCGAGTCATTGTTAAAACAATTCCTGATTGTTATGCGGTACTGGGTGTTGTTCACTCTATGTGGAAACCGATCCCCGGGCGTTTTAAAGACTTTATTGCCATGCCTAAGGCGAACAACTATCAGAGTTTGCACACCACAGTCATTGGGCCCGGTGCGGAGCGCATTGAAGTTCAGATTCGAACGGAGGAGATGCACCTTATCGCTGAAAGAGGGATCGCTGCTCACTGGAAGTACAAAGAGGATTCAAGAGGAGGAAGTCATACCAATTCTAAAGCTATGGACAAATTCAACTGGCTTCGCGAATTGGTTTCGATGCATCAGCAGACCAATAGTTCTGATGAGTTTTTAGAAAATATCAAATCAGACTTGGTGGAGTCAGAAATCTATGTTTTTACGCCCAAAGGGGAAGTTAAAGAATTTCCTGATGGGGCGACTCCCATTGATTTTGCTTATTCCGTCCATACAGATGTTGGACATAAGATTGTCGCTGCCAGAGTGAACGGCAAGCTTGTCACACTAAGACACCTGCTTCAAAATGGAGACACCGTTGAGGTCATTACTTCCAAAACCCAATCGCCTTCTAAGGACTGGTTGAAGTACTGTGTTACGACAAGAGCGAAATCGAGAATTCGATCACATATTAAAACAGAACAGAGGGAACGAGCCAAAGATTTCGGAAGCGAACTTTTAGAAAAAGCCTTTCGAAAAGTAGGAGTAAATGCCAATCGTTTTTACAAAGGTGAGCTATTTGACGAATACCTAAAGTCGGTGGGTTGTAACAATTTAGATGATCTATTTGTGTTTGTTGGATATGGGAAGAGCACTCCGGCTAATGTTATTGAATCCCTAATGCCCCAGCAGAAGCCTATTGAAGAGGAAAATACAACTTTTTTAGAGAAAGCCTTAAAATCAGCGATCAATAAACGTCGAAAAAGCGCTTCTGTAGTCAATGTTGGAGGAATGGATGATGTCCTGGTTCGTTTTGCGAAATGCTGTCATCCCATCCCTGGAGATCCTATTACGGGATTCATCACTCGGGGACGAGGAATCACCATTCACCGTGCGGATTGTGAGAAAGCTTTTGAATTAGATCAAGATCGTGCCATTGATGTGGAATGGAATAGTACGAACTCTAATGATGAGGGGCGAATGGTGAAGTTGCGAGTGATCAGCTATGACATATCAGGTCTTTTAAAAGCGATGACGGAGACTTTCCAATCTTTCAATGTTGATATCCACAATGCTCAAATTCGAACAACTAGAGATGGAAAAGCCATTTCTAATTTTGATGTCGGAGTGCGGGACACGTCGCAATTGGAACAAGTGATGGCGGGACTACGAAAGATTAAAGGCATTATCGGCGTTACGCGGCTGACGCACACCTAATCTCACTTTGAAAAGAATCTGTAATGAGTTGAACATAGGACACTCACTCGTTTTTACTTTTTTAAAATATAATATATGTGTCTCTGTCGATCTAAGACGAGTGAGCCCTTTTTTCCTACTAATTAAAAACTCATTGGCTGATCGCGCCAGCAATAGCCGTAGTGGGTGCTTGCATTGGGTTTGCCAATATACGTTTGGATTCTAAAGGCGATGTAGCCTTCACTAGTAAGTCGGGAATAGAACTTGATAGGAGTGTCTGATAGATCTTTGGACTCACTAGAAATAATAAAATCTGTATCTGTACTTTCGTTTTTAAACTCATCAGCCATTTTTTCAAGGTGCTTGGGAATAACGATTTCGACTTCTTTGTCGGGAGTTCCAGGAAAAAGGGGGCCTTTGGAGGGAGTGCCAGGAATGGTATAGGTGTGAAGTTTTAAGCCTAAATCTAAAAAATTTTCCTTGTCAGATTGAAGAATAAATAAGCAATTCAATGGGTCGTCTTCGGAAGTTAAAAAATGAGATTTAACTGGAACCTGGTTGGCCACGTCGTATTGAGCACGAAGCTGGTCATAAGGTGTTGTATTAGCGGTAGCCAACAAGGTACCAATAAGTAATCCGATTATAGCGATATATTTCATGTATTTCCCCTCATTGTAATTGATGAGGCTGTCGCCAAATGGTCAGGTTTGGAGATAAAATATTTCAGATCGAAGGAGGCGTATACAAAATACGTTGAGTGAGAGCTGAAGTATTTTATTTTCAAAGATGGCCGTTTGGCGACAGCCTCATGTTGAGTTCATGCTGTAGCCACGTATAAGGAGGACTTCAAGAAAATTGTTCCGGCGACTCGGTGAATTTACTGGAAAACCCGAAGCCTTCGGAAGAATTGTTAAATTACGCTACGCTTCAAAAGGCAATTCTTTGCCATATCCCCACAAATTTGGGATGAATAACTCTCTACGAAAAAGTCTGAAGAATGCTTTCATCCTATGAACTCGTGATTTTTTCAGACTTTCACTGAATTTTATAAATAAACCTCAGACTCAAGGGGGCTGTATGGCTGGAGTGAATAAAGTAATTATAATTGGACGATTGGGAGCAGATCCTGAACTTAAAAGTATTTCATCTGGGAACAATGTTTGCCGTTTGAGTGTGGCAACCAGTGAAAGTTGGACAGATCGTAATGGTCAAAAGCAGGAACGTACTGAATGGCACCGTGTGGTTGTGTGGGCGAAACTGGCAGACCTTTGTGCAAAGTATCTTGCAAAGGGTCGTCAGGTTTACTTGGAAGGAAAGCTGCAAACACGATCCTGGGAAGATCAGCAAGGGCAAAAACGCTATACTACAGAAATCGTTGCCAATACTGTGCAGTTTTTGGGAGGCACAGAGCCTCGTCCAGATCAATACAATGACTCTTATGGTTCGATGGGAAGTGATATGGAGTCTAATTTTAATAACTTTGGTCCAGAGCCCTCGTTTGACTCCAATGACGAGATTCCATTTTAAAAAACAAAAACGAAGAATCTCAATTCTTTTAAAGGAAAAAGCACGCGTTGGCGTGCTTTTTTTTAGTCCAGAGTTTCGACAAATCTAAGGAATTGGACTTTTACCAAATCGGAAAATCTATAAAATATAGTGATGCATCGATTTATTGCTGCAACAACATATTTTCTAGCTATGGCTTTTATCACCTGGGTATCGGGTTGCACTCTGTATCAATCAGAAGGCCGAAAGTGTATCAAAGAAGGGTGTACTTCTTTCGTGTCGGCGACGAGCTTTGTTGTACAAGCAAAGCAGACATGTCGGCCAATTCCACTTGCTGAAATCCAAGATATTGAGGAGAGGTATTTTTCTGTCGTCATTGATGAGGCCTCTTATTTAAAAGTGTATTTTGACCTTCTCGCTCAAGACCCTAAGGTATTCGTTATAGCCGGAATGCCAAACTATACAGTCGATCGCGTTTGCCAATTTTCTTTTAACTCCCAATGGGAGTTGGAAGAAAAATACATGGAGAAAGTAGAGTTGGCTGACAAATACTTATCATGGCTAGATTCCCAGACTTAAGTCGCTTCCCATGGTCTAGTCCAAATCGTAATAATTAGGGATTTTTTGCCAATGAGTGAAATCTTACCTAAAATAGAATTGCACCGGGAGTGAACTTCTATGAAAACAGTTAGCCGATACATCGGAAATCTTCTTGTTCTAATTTTATCTACAGTCATTATCTTTGTCTTACCTTTTCAAAACAATGCTCAAGCACATGAGGTTTCCAAAGTAAAAGGTAAAAAAGTTTTAATCACTGTCGAAGATGGAGAAATGGGTCAAAATCTTCTCTTTTATACCTTAACTCCCTCGGGTAAGAAAACAGGTATAGTCAAAATTATGAAAGTTAAAAACTCAAGAGCGATTGGAAAGATATTAAAAGGAAAAGTAAAAGCTGGTTACCTGCTTCAGTTGCGCGAGAAAAAAGGTCAAAAGTCGGCACAAAAATCTAGCGATAGAAAATCAAACCGAAGAGATAAGACTTCCGATGCGACCGGTAACATGTATTGGGGAGGCATCTTTGGATTCGCTACCAGTTCTATGTCCGTTAAGTTTGCCAATGATGCGGGAACAGCTGATCTAACGGGTAGTGGAATGAGTGCTAAAGGACTATTTGATTTTGCCCTCTTTAATTCGCTTTGGTTTCGTGGTCTTGTCGGTGCTGAAATCTTTGACGTAAAGGGAACTGCTAAAGACAGTGCCGGAGCGGCAACTGCGGCATGTAACAATTCATCAGAATGTAAAGTCGCATTAACATATCTTTCCGCAGATCTGTGGGGTAGATATATCTTTTCAAAAGGAGGATTCCGTCCATGGGTGGGCGCTGGATTTCTTTTACTGTTTCCCCTTTCAAAGGAAGTGACGGCGCTGGACGAGAAGTCAGTAACGAACACCAGTAACTTTGCTTTGGGTGGAGGTTTTGACTGGTTCTTCGGAAAGAAAAAAAATATGTTTGTTCCATTTCAAGTGGAATATGACCTTTATCCTTCGTCTGAGCAGGTCTCGGCGAATTCTATTGCCGTGCGAATCGGATTTGGAATGCAACTTTAGAAATCTGTAACTCACCAGTAAGCCTACTCATTAAGCTTCTGGAAAGAATTTAAGATATTCTGTGATTAGGACCCGGTACTCATTTAACTAGATTTTTTACTGCTTCAGATGGCTCTTAGGAGTGGAGGAAGCGAAATGACTCCGCGGGCGTGGCAGCACCACGTTGAGGATGGCCTTTATCTTTCCGACAAAGAATAAGAGACAAGGTGAGGCTCTAAAGGTCTAGTTAAATTAGTACAGGTCCTAGTTCTCTAATGTTAAGTAAATTTTCTGGGCTTCCCCAGGTGTCACATTGACATCTTGAGTGACAAAAGCACCGCGCTTTCTATTCCTAGCAGTGAGAACTAATTTTTGATCAGCTCGAACTTTGTAGGACTGGATGGGGAATCTACCATTTCCTAAAAGTTGTCCATTTAAATAGAGTTGAGTGTTTTCTCTTGGGTAAACGTCAATAGTGAGCCAGGCATACGGAGATTTTTTTAATGTTACGTCAAAAGTGTTTTCTGGTATGTTCGAAACCTCCATTAGAGGGCTCTCGTAGTCCTCATAGGTTTTTAATTTTAGTCCGACAACGATGTTTTGGTCGTTTTCTACGTCTAAAATTGCTGGAGTGAATTGGCCGGTAGGACGTCTATTGAGGAGAACCTCTGCGCCTTGCGGAAGGCTTCGAACATAAATCTTTGTTTTTTTACTCTTATCTGATTTGACAAGGTCTTTTTTAATGTTAGTGACAGCTTCGGGATCTCTGTTTTTCTGTGAAACTTCACTAGTGGTTGGAGCAGGTGTTGTCGATGATTGAGGCTTCTGGAGAGAAACTGTTTTTGAAGGCTCAGGTGTCGACGCATGAGGTGCATCTCCTATGGAAGAAAGCACCTTTTTGGAAACGGTATTTGTGGGAATTAAGAAACTTGAGGAAAATAAAGTGAGTAAGGCAATGGCTACGACAAATACAGTTCGCTCGGTAGGAGTTAAAGTGCTCCAAAAGCTATGTTTATGCCGGTGAATCTTTGAGGAAGACATCCTAAACAGATCATCTTGGGAAACAGAAAATGAAGATTTGTCAAAAAGCTGACTGTGTGACAAATTCGAAGGTTTCGTTGTTTTATGGGTCCGATTGGAAGCTGAAGAGTCTGGGGGTTTGTTTGACTCCACCTGTTTTGGGGATTCCAAATCACCTGTCTTATGAGGAGGCACGAGAGGGCTTTTCGGAGCCGAATTATTAATGGCTTTGTATTCTACGAGAACAACCTCTTGACTGGAAATTTGTAACTTTGTTTCCTCAAGTGAAGACTTTTGTTCAGCAACTAGATCAGATTTGGTATGACTCTCGACCACTGTCGCTTTATCAAACGCTAAGTGGACATATTCGGCCATTCGTTTCCGCCGCTCTTGGATTTCGTCTTTATACACTCCATGGACTAACTGTCCAATTTCATGATAGGAGAATGCAGGAAAGTTTTTATTTAGATACGTGTTTAGCTCTTTATAGAACTCGTTGGCGCTTTGATAGCGATCGTCTCTGTTTTTCGCAGTGGCTTTTTGAACGATGGCGTTTAATGTGGCATCAACACCCAACTTTTTATTTGTTAGATCGGGTACATGGCAGTTGCAGATTCGTTTGAGTGATTCTGCTGCTGTTTTGCTCCGAAAGAGAGACTCTTTCGCTAGCAATTCCCATAACATCACTCCCAAAGAGAAAACATCGGAGCGTTGATCAGCTTGTCCCAACTCTACCTGTTCCGGGCTTAGGTATCCTAGTTTTCCTCGAATAAAACCATCAGATTGTTCATGAATTGAATCGGATTTGGCAATTCCAAAATCGATGACTTTGATTTCGCCTTCGTAGTTCAGCATGATGTTTTGGGGACTGATATCTTGGTGGATGATGGATAGGTTTTCTCCTGTACGGCGATCTATACAGTTATGAGAATGATCTAGCCCAGCAGCGACTTCTTTGGCGATGTATACAATCTGTGCAATAGAAAAGGGCTTTTTGGACTTTTCTAAACCATTTAAAAATTGCTTTATGTTTCGTCCCTCAATGAATTCTTGAACAATAAAAAATTGTCCAGATTCCATACCAAATTCGAAAATACTTACAATATTCTGATGGGAGAGGTTCATGACCACTTTGGCTTCTTCAATGAACATAGAGACATAGTCTTTGTTGTTTGAATACTCAGGAAGAATCCTTTTGATGGCAACAAACTTTCCGATCCCTTCTGCTCCAGAGGATAAAGCAAGATAGACCTCTGCCATGCCTCCAGAGGCTAACTTTTCAAGTAAGATGTATTTTCCAAACTTTTCGAATTTTTGAGTCATTTTTATGGTTTACCTCAAAAGTTTATCGGAAAAACTTATGTAAAACTCAATGAGGTGGGTCTAAAATACTTTGTCAATAACGAGTAGATGATGAAAGACTGGGGGGGGGTATATTCAATGTGTCTCAAGTTGATGCGTTATAGACAAAATTGGATGAATCTGTGTTTCGTGCGCAGTTCTGCAATTGCAGAACTGACATTTATGGAAGCTCTGTCGGGCGAAGACCGTCTGATCATGAAACACATTTTCATCCAATACTATCTATAACGCATCAACTTGAGAAACAGTTGGTCAGCTTATTTTTTGGATAAAACAATCAATTCGGAATGAGTCATTTTAATAATATTTAAAAGTTTCCGAGTTCAGAAAAGCGAGGTGGTGCTCCGAAACGCGATCCGGCAATTTTAAACTGATAGGTAAAACCCGCATTCGTTTGAGTTTTAAATCGGTTGTCAATAAATCCTAAAAACAGCCCAAATTTGTCTTGGCCTTCCTTTAAAGTAACTAATTCTACTTTTAGCTCATAAGCTTCGAAAAAAGGTTTTATTTGGCCTCGATCTCGGCGAAACGTGATCCCGATTTTTCCCTTTATACGGCCCGACAAAGGGTCTTTTTTGCCGCCAATGGTTCCTTCTTCAATGATGAATTCCGAATTACTAATTCTTCCTTTTAAAAGAAGTTGGCTTAGCTTCATTGCTGGAAGAGCCATTGGGCCAAAGGCAGTGGGAACAGTAGAGGGGGGAATGGTCAGAGAGTCGACTCTCATTTCTAGATCACCATCGGGTTGCTCGCGTAATGTAAAATCCGCGACGACATTGGCATCAACATGAGCAAGGCCTTTCATTTTTAACGGCAAAGAAACGATTTTTTCAAGTTCACCAAGTTCAAGCTTTTCTATCTCGACGATAAAGTTATGTTTAGACGTCTGTTCTGACTGTTCTTCGGCCTTGTAGTTAAAAAACACATTTCCTGAAAGAAAGTTTTTAGCGCGGGCGCTGAAGCCGGGCTTGAAAGAGAGAAGGGCTGAAAGAGAAGGGGAGATGGAAAGAGATCCTGTTTTTAATGTTGGCAAATTTGGCGTGTCAATTTGGACGTTAGCAAGAGAAATCCCAGGAGAGGGTAAAACAGATATTCCCATATCATCAAATTGTAGATAAACCTGATTTTGTGTCAGTTTCGACACCTGCACTGTTACTAAGTCTGCCAGATCACCAAAAGGAAATAGGGCTAAGCAAAAAAACAAAAAAGCAGCCATAGCAACAGCAAATTTCTTTTTGTGAAACTTCAGCAAGTCTTTTACAAAGTCTAAAAACGGTTGCATGATTACTTTCCTCTCTGACTTCGGCCTCGAGCCGGAGGTTTTTTTCCGTCTTCAGCTTCATCGTCGGCAGGTAAAACAAAGCTGACTAACTTAAAAATCACATCAAAATAATGGGGATCTTTAACTGAGGCTGTCATTTCCATGCCAATGAGTTTTACTCCTGATGTAACTTGCTGCAATTGATATCCTAGTGAAATAATCTCATTTAGGTTGAGTGTTTTGACTTCTGCCCGCACGCCAAATTTCTCAATCGTTTTTGGTCCTAAGGGCAATTTACTGACATCATAGGGCTGGATCTGTCCTACCTGCTCTGGGAGAAAGTTTTGTGCGGAAATAGTTGAACGGACTCTTCCTATCAGTCCATCTTCTGCGGGACCAGATCGGAAGGATGAGCCTTCCGTATCGAGTCGCGTGGTTTTCAAAAGTTCTCGTATTGTGTGACGTGTTTCTTCGAACTCTTCAATAGAGACCTGGCTGGAGCTGATAAATGAAAGAGGAATAGCAAGAAGTATGTATGTTAAAAGGAGCGAGCTAACAATGACAACGGCCTTTTGTCCCTTTGCCGGAAGAGAGTCGTAGGCTTCCAACAAACGACTGTAGGCGGGGTGTTCTTCTACCTTGTCCCATATCGCAGTCAATTTTTCTGTTAGATCTTCTTTGATTGAGGCAATATCCATTAAAGATCCTTTGTTTTTCTATCAACGCGAAATTTAAAGGTAAATATCTGTTTTTTCCTGGATCCATCGTAGCGAGACCCGGAGACATCGACTTTACTGTTTGAAGAAAAACCCGCTAGCGAACTCTTCAGCAACTCCATTTGCGTTTTGTCGTCAGTTTGAGCGACGATCTCTACAAGATCATTGTCAATGTTAAGCCGACTGACATCGATATTCATTTTGCGTCCTTTAGGAGTCAACTGCGTGATCTTTTTCAAAATGTCCATTGTCGAATTGATTTCGTTCAGCTCCTCAGCCAGCTCAGCATTCTTAGCTGCATTCACTTTGCTTTTAATATAGGACTTGATCTTTTTAGGTGTGGCCGCTCGCCCCTTAAGGTTAGCCACCTTTTTCGCCTTGTCTTTAAGAGCCTCATAGGAAGCGTCATTCAAATCGCTAGAGAAAGAATCGATTAGAAAAGAGTATATAAAAAAAGCAACAAAAGTGGCTGCGACCACTTTGATGGAGTAGCCCCATTTTTTTTTTTTTTTTAAAAAGAATTTGCTCTGCCTTTCGAATTCTTCTTTTCGTAAATTAACCCCAGGATTCTTTCTTTTACGAAGGCCATCTATTGCTAGGCCAAGAGCTGTTAACAAAGAGACTTCATTTTGGCTGTTTTGATTGAGATCTAACTCTGGAAAGTGAGCCAGTTGATGAAGCCTGTTCGTTGGAATTTCCGTCAATTGAGTTAAGTAGAGACCAACGTTTTGAACCTGGCTGACTCCACCAAGAAGACGAATTCCTGTAAACTCTAATTTATGTTGCGTTTTTGCTTCAAGCAGGACCAGTCGCAACTTTCGACCCAATTCATCAAATTCGGTTTTTAAGAGATTGGAAAAGACCACTTGGTCTTGAGTGGCTCCCTCATTGTTGTTTAAAATAAAAGCATTTTTATTGAGCTCTTTTATAGCATCAACAAAATGCATCTGATATTTTGTAGAGATGGCTTTTGCTAAATTAGAGCCTCCCCAAGTAATGGTTCGAACTTGAACTAAAGCTCTTCCTCGCATGATAACCACTGTCGAACCATGGTGCCCGATATCAAGAAAAACTTCGGCGGGCTCGTAAACGGGTTCTGGAGTTTCCGTCTCTTCCAAAGGAGCTTCGATTTGTAAGGGCGAATCATTCCATGCTTCAAAAAGATTGGCCAAGGCAATTCCTTTTGGTGCTACGGCGTAAGGATCAATTTGCCCGTCGGCCATTTGGCTTAAGATTTCTGAAACGTTCTCTTTAGTACTAGTGACGGCTAAGACATCAGAAGTTTCGCCAACATACCGAACGATTTTCGCATCGAAAAGAGCATCTTCAATTTGAAATGGGATATCTTCTTCTAATTCAAAAGGTAAGGTCTTTAAAATTTTGTAACGATCTTTAAAAGGAAAGTTAAGGTATCGAGAGCTAGTGGTGTTTTGGTTCATACCGACGACAAAATGTGTCGTGGCTGAATCATATTGAGAAGCAATTTCACGCAAATGCTCAATGATATCAATTTCAATGTCTTTGGCAGGATCTAAATTGAGAGGAAACTCCTGAAATCTTTGGATGGAAAACCCTTTTGAGGTCGACTCAATTTCAGCCACTTTGATGCTGTAATTACCAATGTCAATACCAACACTTTTCATTGCCGAACCGTCCGTGTCTCTCTCTTAAATGCTATCAAATCTCCTCCCAATATACTATAGTTGGGCGACCTTTCGGTATTTTAATTTTATCCTTGTTTGCATCTTTATTGTTTGGATCTTTGTTTGCTCCTGTTTTTGGGTCGTTGGGATCCTTGTTGGGATTTGTACCAGAATCTTCACGACTGCCTTGATCTTCCTCTCCCTGGCCTTTGGTCTGATCATTTTTGTCTAAAAGAGTAATCATGCGTTCTCTAAGGTTTTCCATGTCATAGGTGATGGCTGTAATTTCTCTCGTCGCAGAGGCGTAGTTTCCCGTACTGATGATCCGAAAATTTTGAACCTCTTCAAACAAAAGAGGAATCCCGTCTTTATTAAAATTATTGATATCGATATTGATCTCGCCACTACCTAAATAGTCTATGAACTCGTTTTCATCTTTAAAAAGTCCCCCCTTTTCTTTATCACTTCTTCGCGCCATAATTTTTCCGGCAAGCTCTTTTGTGATCTGTGGATCCAGAGACATAAGGACATTTTCTGGGGCATAGTTGACATTAATACCCATGGTTCCGTAAATGGTGAGACGAGGTGCTAATAGATTATAAAATGCATCTTTCATTCCTGCTACCATATGCAGTTCTTCCAGAGTTTTAAGACTTCGATTGGGAGGGATCATTTCATTGATCAACTCATCTTTGTAATAACTTTTTTCGTCACCACCATTGCGGCTTTCGGTATCTTCATCGATCCAATCCGTAATGTGATTGACAAGTTCTTCAAAATTTTCAGAAGAGTATTGGTCTGCGAACTCTTCGTTAAGCTCTAATTCATTGGTGAAGATCTTTAAGATCTGTTGGCGTGTGCCTTCAGCTAACGACTTTGCGGGTGATCCTAAATCGTTGATATCGATTTTTCCACCCTCACTTTCGATGGTAGAAACGATATTGGATTTCATCGACGATTCTTTAACGGACTTTAAGATTTGATCTTTGTCGGCAGCTGAAAGATCGTCTGGTATCACCGGTGGCCAAGCAAAGGGTGTTTGCCAAATGGGATCCAATAAAGACTTATTTTCTCCGAGCTTGTCTCCAAAAGAGGCGATAGCTTTTTTATAGATAAGAACTCGCAAAAGGCTGATTTCCACACCAGCTTTAGCAGCGTAGTAGGCTTTAAGCCGATTGACTTCTTGAGAAGCAGATATGTACTCTATCTGTGTTTGGTAGCTGACCTCAGAAGCAATAAAAACCAAAATCATAAGTGAAAAAATGGCAATGAGCATAGCCATTCCTCTTTCATTAGCGACAG
>JAGRAG010000190.1 GCA_020435025.1 Bdellovibrionales bacterium
AATACCAAGCAATGAAAAACTCAGATCCGTATGCATATCCAACCATCATTCCCGTGACCATGATAATCTTATTCATATTCTCCATATGATTGAGCGTTACATAGTCAGAAAACTTAGGGATAAGAATACGCAGGATCACCATTAAGGTCACCACCATTCCAAAACCCGAGAAAATAGCTCCAGCGACAAAATAAGGAGGAAAGATTGTCGTATGCCAGCCGGGCAAATTCGCAACGGCAAAGTCAAATGATACGATACTATGAACCGATAAAACCAGAGGAGTCGCTAGACCTGCCAGCAACATATAAACAATCTCGTAGTGATTCCAATCCCGAGCCGTTCCACGCCATCCTAAAGAAAGAACACCATAGGCCAACTTTCTCAGTTTGTTCTTAGCACGATCACGAATTGTAGCTAAATCCGGGACCATTCCTATATACCAAAAAGTAATAGATACCGTCGCGTAAGTGGAAACGGCAAAGACGTCCCACAAAAGAGGTGATCTAAAGTTCACCCACAACGGACCCCTTTGGTTCGGATAAGGCAATAACCAGTAAGCCAACCAAGGTCGTCCCGTATGCAAGAGTGGAAATATCCCCGCTGTCATCACCGCAAAGACCGTCATTGCTTCTGCGGTACGAGCAATCGACATTCTCCACTTCTGTCGAAATAGAAACAAGACCGCAGAGATTAAAGTCCCTGCATGCCCGATACCAATCCAGAAAACGAAAGTGACAATATCCGTTCCCCAACCCACCGGGCTATTCACTCCCATGAGCCCCATACCGATTGTGGCAATCGTTCCCATTGTGATTATAAAAACCAAAAACAAGAGCTTAGCAGAAAAAAGAAGCGAGAGAAATTTTGCTCCCGGCATCTTCTCCGTAATGGCGAGAATGTCTTCGGTCACATCTTTATAAGTTTTATTCCCTAAAACTAAAGGTTCTCGTTTTATCATTAGTGGTGCCCTTCCCCATGACCTTGGTTGCTAGAAAAGATCTTTTCGGCGTTTCGAATCTTCGATCGGTATTTCAAAGCCGGAGCGGCATTGAGCTCCTCAAGAAGAGCGTAAGTCCGTTTGTCACCCATTGCTTTAGAGACCAAGCTGTCACTGTCATTCACATCACCGAAAGTGATGGCATT
Source organism: Bdellovibrionales bacterium (assembly GCA_020435025.1). Classification (GTDB taxonomy): domain Bacteria; phylum Bdellovibrionota; class Bdellovibrionia; order Bdellovibrionales; family UBA1609; genus JAGRAG01. The sequence continues at coordinate 1,144 of JAGRAG010000190.1, forward strand.
TGTAGGGCAACTTTGTTGGCAAGCCGTAACAACGTCTCCATCTTTGAGTTCTCTTCCCTCTACTTTGGCATCGTGTTTAGCTGTTTTAATTCGATGCGTACAGAAAGAACACTTTTCCATAACCCCTCGCTCACGAACTGAGACTTCGGGATTCAGAGCCAAGTGCTGTGGAGACTTGACGTCTTTCACATAATCAAACCAGTTAAAGCGTCGTACTTTATAAGGACAGTTGTTGGCACAATATCTTGTTCCCACACAACGGTTATAGACCATGTCATTTAAACCCTCTGTGGAGTGGACCGTTGCTGCCACTGGGCAAACTGTTTCACAAGGAGCATTATCACAATGCATACATGTCACCGGCATAAACAGTGCTTCTGGATTCGTCGGCTCACCCGCATAATAGCGATCCACTCGAATCCAATGCATGATACGACCTTCGATCACATACTGTTTACCCACTGTTGGAATGTTGTTTTCCGACTGGCAGGCCACAACACAAGCAGAGCATCCGGTACATGCATTCAGATCAATATTCATTCCCCATTTGATGCCGTTGTATTCATGCTTTGACCACATCGTCATCATTTTATGTCGATGAATATTGGCCTCTGGGTTACTTAGGTACTGTTCTAAAGTGGCTTCGACCACAATCTGGCGACCCTCCATAGCATGGTGCCCTTGAGGGTTGGCCAATTTATAACGACCGCTTGTTTTTGATAGGGACGCGTCTGCAACAAAAGAGGCCACTCCCTCTTCTAATGCGATAAGAGGAAAAGCATTCACACCTATGCCATTACCGACTTGCCCGGCCGCTGTTCGGCCGTAACCTAAAGCAAGAGCAAGAGTGTGATCATCTGTACCTGGTTGTACAAGCACTGGAACTTTAACTACTTCATTTCCGACTTTTAACTCGGCCATATTGCCCGTTTCCAAACCAAGGGTATGGGCGGTTTTTAGTGAGACCATCACATAATTGTCCCAAACGACTTTAGTCACAGGATCAGGTAACTCTTGTAGCCACGCCACATTCGCTAATTGTCCATCACGCAAAGCCGACTTTTGATAAAGCACCACTTCGTAGTCGCCACCAGCAGCCATTTTCTTCATTTTTTTAAGTGCTGACGTATTAAATCGGCGGGCCGAGTCCGTACGATCTCGCTTATCGCCAACTGTATCGAAAACTCCCTCTTCCAGAAGAGCGAGCCAAAAGTCTTCAAAATCACTTTTTGCAATACCCGTTCTGTTATTTTTTTGAATCGTATTTTTCCAATAGTCTCGTAAATAGTCATAGTAGCTTGCGCTTGAGAAAGTTCCATCAGGAGCCCAGGCCATAAGATGTTCTTCTAAAGACCGACTCTCGCCGAGAGGCCGAATCGTCGGTTGCTGAATACTGTAAACACCTTCTTGAAGCTCAGCATCGCCCCAGGCTTCCATCGAATGACTCTCTGCTGCTGTGAAAGTCGATACTTCTCCCGTTTCGTCAGCTCTACGCCCTACGTAAACTACCGTTTTTACCTTTTTTAAAGCTTCAGCAAATCCAAGAGCTCTTGGTGCCGAATAAACGGGATTGACCCCGTTTATGATCAGAGTTTTTACCGAACCCTTGTTCATTTCCTCAATCAATTTTTTCAAACCAGCTGTTGATCCCTGATATCCCGTACGAGAGGATAGACCGGCATCAATAGTCTTTCCATCATTTTCCAAAACTACGTTCAAAAAGTTCGTCGCAATTTGCAGATCTAAGGCGTTTCGCCCTTGGGATCCGGCAAGAACCAAGCTCTCACCACGATGTCCCCAAAGCTCTTTCGCAACATTTTCTATTGTCTGTTCTGGCAATCCTAAACGCTCATTAACAGCACCATAACCTTCAAGAACCGCTTTGACAGTGTTATCTGATGAATACTTTGAATGACCTTTTTCAATGACCAGGTGATGAAGGATGCCTAAGACCACATCTAATAACTGGCTCGGCCGAACCCGGTATGCTGTATCTGCGTTCATACCTGTAAGAGAAAGAATAGATTCAAAACTGACGAGCTTTGCCATTCCTTCACCCGGTTTTCTGACTTCTCCAAATTGAACGTTGGCCTCTGTAGGATGTCCCTCAGTACCTAAAAAGTCCGAACCAATGGATAGAAAATACTTGGCTTTATTGTAACGATATCGAGGATAGATCGATTTTCCAAAACACTCTTCTTGTCCTTGGCGAACATACTCCTCAGTGATCGCATCCCAAACGTAGTGATCCGCATTTACTTTACGGCCAAAGTCACGAAGCAGTTGCCCCTTTGCCGGGGAAACAACACTTCCCGTTAAAAGAGCCACGCCGCCTGCGGCAATTGCCATTTTGACTTCTTTATCGAGATCTTCAAATTTGATCGCTGCACTACCTTTTTTTCCACCTGAAAGCCGATCAGGATCGTAAAGATCCAATATTTGAGCATGAGCTCGAACTGACATTTTCCCTTTATTAACAGGGTGCGATGGATTTCCTTCAGCCTTAATGGGCCGCCCTTCTCGAGCCGTCACCACCAGCCCAAACCCCTCATTGCCATCCACAAAAGATGACGTGTAATAAGAGTTATCACCAGGAACTAATTCCGCAGGACGATTGGCATAGGGAACAATCTTTTGAGCCGGCCTTCTCACGCAACCAAAGCTGGTCAGAGCCATACTGGCACCCATGAGCTTAAGAAATTCTCTCCGCGCCCATCCGCCTTCTTTGGTGACCACGCCTCCTTCAGCAAGAGGGCTCGATTGAAATTCATTTTCAACGAATTTTGCAAACTCAGGGTCTTTACGCCACTGCTCAAGGCTCAGCCACTGTTTTGGAGATTCTGTTTTCATGTCTGTAATTTCCTCTCTCTTCATACGACGACCTCTTCTCTACTGGTGACAGGTAGAACAGTTGGTTGGAGCATTGTTCTCAGGTTGACGGTGACAATCCACACAAAAACCCATAGATAAGCTCTTCACTTGTTTTACCACAGGCATTTTCTCAATATCACCATGGCACTCTCGACAATCTTTTCCAGCATTCACGTGGGCTGCATGATCAAACTTCACATGATCAGGCAGCAGATGAACCTTTTGCCAAGCAATTGGTTGATTGGTTGCTGCCGCTGCAGAAATTTTTTGAATCAGTTCACTACCCGGGTTGACCATCATATGACAGTTCATACAGATATTTAAACTCGGAACAAGAGCATGCCGAGACGTCTCGGTTCCGGTGTGACAGTACTTACAATCAATTTTATAAGTTCCTGCATGCAATTCATGGGAGTAAGGAATAGGCTGTGTAGGTTGATAATCCTTATTGTAACCAACAACAATTTTATTGTTAGCCACCACATAGATAACAGCACTTAAACCACCCAATACGAACAAAACAACAATGGCGCCAATTAACTTTTTTGTCATAGTGATCCTATCTACAGATACTAGTGATCTGAGCAGTTAGCTTTCTTTAATGATTTTGAGATATTTGTAAAACCGTAGGATTTTTTTGTCCATCATTTGATGACCATAGCACTTTATTTTTTTAACCGGACCTTCACAAAAACAGATCGCCTATTTTTTAATCAAATACCTGTACCCAAATTAGAGCGATCGTAAATGTCTAGAGAGGAAAACTAAAAAATCAATATCCTTTAAAACTCTTTGTAGTAGCAGATTTCATAATTCGCAATTTCCTGACTGAGAACGACTCTCACTTTCTTGGACAGCCCTTCTCCAATTTTTGTGGAAAGACTGGCTCTCTTTCATTTTTGTGCATTGCATTCATCGGTTAAGAAAAATGAGCCAATCTGTCACACAAAAAAAGACCTCGATAGGTACTCCTGTCAATTCTAAATCCACTTTGGTTTTTGCAAACAATTTTCTTTAGGGCCGGTACTTTTCTAACTAAACCTTTTAGTAATTCAGATATCTCTCAGGCACGGAGAAAAGCGAAATGACACCACTGGCGTGGCAGCGCCACGTTGAGGATGGCATTTTGCTATTCGACAAAGAATGAGCGACAAGGTGAGGCTCTAAAAGGTCTAGCAAAATGAGTACAGGCCTTAGAAACTGTAAAATGGATCAAGAGTCCGTGCCTACATCTTGAACACAAGTAATTCCTCAGCGCAATAATAACAATTCCATTAAATAATTACGCCTTTTTTGTGGCCCATTTGACGACTCTAATTGATGCGTTCGTCAGATCTCGTTTATTTGTCTATATATATACGAGATAGCTTCCGATAGACTTTGTTGAATCCCTTTTAAGTTTTCTAACTTAAGTTCCTTGGTATCTTCGTTCATGTAAAGCCGTCGATTCAACTCCACCTGAATAGCATGTTGACCAAGATCGGGCTTACCATACGTTTGAGTCACCCGACCACCGACGTAAGGAAAATTGAGCCTTACCTCAAAGCCCGCCTTTTTATAGGCCTCCACAACCAGATCACGAAACTCAGGCTCACAGCTCTTTCCCTCCATATCACTGACAACGACTTCTGCTCTTTGTTGTCCGGGATCTTTATGGGCCGAGGTTCCCAGAGAAGGCATACTGTGCGCATCCAAATGATAGATTTTTTTAAAACCCTGAGCCTTAAACTTTTCGTAGAGCTGGCGAACACTCCGATGGAAAGGTTGAAAATACTGCTTTACTAACTGGTCATGAAGCTTCCGAGTCATCGGCTCTTTGATTAAAATCTCCTGCTGAGTGGTCCATCGCCAATGAAGGCCCGTCGCGAAACTTCCCGACGGGTTTGAGGAGTCCAACACGGAATCACAGTCCACATCGTCTTCAAGTCTATTCAAATCCACTACATATCTATGCCACTGTGTGACGATACAATCAATTTGTAGCTCTTTAAGCACTGGCTCGTACAAACGGTCTACAAACCGATCCACATCACGCATCAGTGTCACTTCGGGAAGACCCTGTAACCAAGTCACTTCTCCTGGAACTTGCTCGCCGGAATGTGGAATCGTAACAAAAAACGGTTTCATAGTTGGCTCCTCTTACCTTAAATCAGAATTGTTCCAAGTATCTCATTCCTCCTTGACTCTCTCTATACATGACGCTCTCTTTCTTTAAAATCAGGATTTCTCCCGCCATTTTGGGCTGCCTTTTTACTAAAATTATGTTGGAATCAGACTATGACTATGAAGATCTATACAAAAACAGGAGACCGCGGCGAAACCAGCCTTGTCGGTGGAGAGCGGGTTTTAAAAGATCATCCTCGACTCCAAGCCTACGGAGACGTGGACGAATTAAATGCGACTATTGGTCTGATACTCACTCAACTTTCAGATTCAGAACCTGATCATAAACCCCTGAT
>JAGRAG010000191.1 GCA_020435025.1 Bdellovibrionales bacterium
CCAGTGATATACCCATGCCAGAAACTTCCTCAAAAAAATTTAAAGAGGCCGTTAAAAGAGCTCGCAAGATGGCAAAGCGGAAGGTGGCGTCCCAACCCAAAGAAGACGTTCCAGAAGAAAAAGCGACTTCCGAGCTGTTTAGAAACATCCGCAATTCCTTTATTGGTGGCGAGGTTCAGTTACAAGGTAAAGAAGGGGATAAAGTTGTTGAACGTCCGGGTGCAAAATCTGCGGAAGACATTCACGAATTGCTAACTCAGATTCAAAAGAATTTAAAGTCGGGCGTCTACAAGGACGATCAGAAGGCGTTGTTTTTAGCCAACCAATTGAGTCTTGCCATTCCCTTTAGAGGTTTTGTCTTTCGAGCCCGAGATATTTTTGATACGCGCGACGGAGATGCTAAGGCCGCCCACGCCTTTGCAGTCACTATGCTTCGAACAATTGCCTCTGGGATCATCACGTACCTACCAACAGATCAGTGGCCAGCCATGTTTCAGTACTCAGTAGAGCCTTTCTATGTTCCAAAGACCTCGGGTTGGAGAGATAAGCCTTCTCAAGAGGATAGAAAAAGTTGTTTAGAAAAGTGGAGAAGTGACTGCGACATTTATGATGGAGCAACTTTTCAAGCGTGGTTAGTCAAAGAAGTGATGCCAGTCGTCTCTGATGCTCGAACTCGAATGTACTCAATGGATTTTGAAAAAGAACCGGTTTATTGGGACAATCAGATTCTCTACGGGTCTGCTAATTTTACCTCATCTCGGGATCGTTTTCTAAAATTAGGAGAGGCTGAGCGGTATGCGATGCTTTCAGCATACGATGTGACTTTAAGTTCCATTTTAGGGATCAATGCTTTTCGGCTTGATGGTTTCTTTGAAGCTTTTGATTCTGTAGCTAAAGAATATGGTTATAGTGCTGCTTTTAATACTTTTAATGCGACCTCAATGAAGCGATTCAATGTGGTTCGAAAAAAGCATAAAAATCTTTTCAAGTTTAAAGGCGATACTGCAAAGCAAAGAACCGAGTCATTAGTTTATTTGAAGTCTTCCTATGCTTACTTAAAGGTCGCCATGCAGAATGCCTATGTCTCTTGGCAGATTTTGGATAATGGCGAGCATGACAATGGTTTACAGCAGAATTTGTTTGATCCACGGGCTGTGGCTCCATTTTCACGAATCATCGGAACGGGGATGCAGAACTCCTTTGCTATTCTTGGAACGAATATGGATTTAGAAACGGTATCAAATCCTGAAGTGGTGAGCGCTGTCGTCAATGGGGAAAAAGTCTCAATTAATTTGGCGAAATTTTTCGAAGAGCCACCAAACTCTTTACAAGACTTCATGCCACTGAGAGGAGAGGGACGTGTCGCTGGAGCTCGGGGTCCAGGGGCTCTTCCACAAAAAAAGGCGGATAGAAAAGGCTTTTTGTATGTCAATATCGATGGTAAAAAAGTCGAATACAGGGATTATTTTAGAGGGAGTCCCACTCATTGGAACTACTCAGTTTATGACAAGTACTTTCCTGGAACAAAAACGAGTGACGGTGTTCGCCAATTAAACCGCGTTCTTTCCCAGTCTTGGGGGACCTTTTTCTTAGGAATTCCTCTTAGCTTTGTTGTTCTGTAAAAAGAAATATTATTAAATTAAAAGCACGTGTCCGGCACGTGCTTTTTTTTGGTTAAAAAGTATAGGCAATCGAGGGGAGAATCATGCCAGAAGTCATTCATTCTCGTGAGACTTTTCAACAAGTTGTTCTCGATTCAACAGAACATATTCGCTACTCTTATATTTGGGAGGATTACAGCCTTCTGAAAAAGGCCGTCGAGGTTCATTCCTCTCACTTTGAAAAGGCTCTCATTATCGGAGGCTCCGGGGATAATGCACTTTCTTTACTCGCGTCCCCTTTAGAGAAGTTGGTGATCGTAGATTTGAATCCCGCGCAAATGGTGTTAATAAGATTAAAGATTTCGGCAATAGCAAGACTTTCTTTTGAAGAATTTTTAGAGTTGTTCGGTTATATGGATTCGCTCAATCGTAGATCACTTTTTCAAAAAGTGTCTGGTGATCTAGACGCAGAAACTAAGAGCTATTGGCAGCGGAATTTTCATCTCGTGGAGCGCGGTCTCTGTGACCAAGGACGATTGGAAGCTTATTTTAAAAAATTCAGAGAGCAGGTGCTAGTTCACATTATTGATCGTCGTAAAATGAACTCTTTGCTAACGGCTCAAACTATAGAGGAACAATATAAGATATGGAGTTCCCTGGATTTGCCTCGTTTGCTCAAAGAAAGCGAAAAGTTTTTTAGTCAGTCTGCTTTGAGCCATGAAGGAAGGGATGCTTCGCAATTTCAGTATGTCAATGAATCCAATGTCGGGAAAACACAGTTCTATCGTCTGCAAAAAATTTTGGGAAAGCAGTTGATCCGCGAGAACCCTTATTTGCACTTTTTTTTAACGGGCAGGCCACTCGTGGGACGGGCCAGTTATCCATTGCTAGAAAAAGAAGGATACCTGCACATTCGAAATCATTTAGATTCCATCGAGTTGCACTGTCAGGAATTGGGTAGCTTTTTATCGGAAACTTCGGACCGCTTTGATTTTATAGCTCTATCGGATATCTTTGAGTACTTAAGTCCCGAAGAATCAGAGCAACTTTTTGAATCCTTGGTTCAAAAAACCGAGAATAACGGAGTGCTGACCTATTGGAGTTTATTTGTGGAAAGATGGCCACTGGCCAAAAAATGGATTGCTGACAAAAAATTAAGTGCGACCTTAACTCACGAGGACCGCACTTGGTTTTATTCACAATTCCATGTTCTTTCGAAGGCCGAGAGTTAAATAACTATTGTATCCTGGCAGCGAAGAGTTTCCAGAGGAGAGAGGGTTCCTTCCACTTTTCCTGCTACATCGCGAAATGCTGTTCTGAGCCCTTCTTCGATAACTGGATGATAAAAAGGAAGGCTTAAAACCTCATGAACATTTTTTTCAAAACTAATTACCCAAGCAATTAAGTGAGCGAGATGTTCTCCATCTGGCGCCATCAACTCGGCACCTAAAATCATGCCCGTTTTCCTGTGAGCGTAGATATTTAAGAGCCCTTTGTTGGCGATTTTAACCAGAGAGCGGCCTTGTCCTTCAAAGCTCACAGAACCGGTGACAAAATCTATTTTACTTTCAATCAATTCTTTGTGTCTTCTGCCGACAGTGGCAATGTTTGGAGAAGTAAATGTGATGCCTAAACCAGTGCGACGCTGAAAACATTGAGGGGATTCAGCAACAGCATTGTATCCGGCAATTCTTCCTTCATCTGCGGCCTCATGCAATAATGGGCGGTCGCTGTTGGCATCCCCACCAATAAAAATAGGTAAGTCACCCACTTGGCCCGTATTTGCATTAAAGATGGGAAGGCCCTTGCTATCCAGAGGGACATCCGTATTTTCAAGTCCTAAATTTTTAACATTCGCCGAACGGCCAACGGCCACTACGACTTTATCCACCTCCCAAGACTGGGATTTCGTTTTGACGAGGATACCGGACGTTGTTTTCTCAAAGCCCTCAACCCCTTCAAATGAGAGTGTCATCTCGCTGGAAAGAGTTTGGGCAGCATAGTCTTGAATTTCTGGGTCTGACAGACCGCCAATTTCTTTGCCAAGACCGACCCCAACCACCTCGACGCCCAGGCGGTGCATCGCTTGTCCTAATTCAATACCGATCACCCCAAGGCCGATAACGGCGACGCGTTTTGGAAATGTCTCTAGTTCAAAAAAATCATTTGTAGGTATGAGGTACTCCGAAAATTCTTTCCAAGGTCCAGGCAGAATGGGACTAGATCCAGTAGCAATAATAATTTTCTCAGCCCAAATTTTTTCATCCCCTAAATCGAGAGTGTGGTTGTCTACAAAGCGGGCCCTTTTGGCAATAAGGTGCTCGCTCTTCCACGAATCAATCGCTTTAAGAACTCCTCCGGTGAAACGGTCTCGAAGTTTACGAACATGTTGTAAAACTTGTTGATGATCTACGGAGAGTGAGGTCCCTCCATGAATTCCCTCTTGTTCGAGAGCCGTTCTTCGGTGAAAGTCGTTGGCAGCTTGAATAAGCACCTTAGAAGGCATGCAGCCAATACGGGCGCAAGTTGTGCCTAAGGGTCCATCATCAATGACGACATAGTCTTTAGTGATTCTTTCGACTTCACGCCGGGCAGATAGCCCAGCAGTACCGGCTCCAATAATGGCTACTTTTACTTTACGCATTTTATTTACCTTTAAAAAACTGTTCCAGTTGATCGGCTCCACCGATGTGTTGCCCCTCAATATATACCTGAGGCGATGTTGTCTGACCAGTGATGTTGCGCAAACTTTTTGTAGTGACATTTCGACCCAATACGATCTCCTCGTATTTCATCCCCTTGTCATCTAATAGCTTTTTGGCACGGGCACAGTGAGGGCATCCAGGTTTGGAGAAAAGAGTCACAGCTGAAGGTGCTTTGGCTTCTGGGGCCAAATAGTTCAACATCGTATCGGCATCAGATACTTCAAAAGGATCACCAGCAACTTCGGGCTCGATGAACATTTTTTCAATCACACCATCATTGACAAACATAGAATAGCGCCATGAGCGAGGACCAAATCCGAGATCTTGTTTATTAACGAGCATTCCCATCTCCTCTGAAAAGGTTCCATTGCCATCAGGGATAAGGGTGACGTTCTCTGCCTCTTGATCTTTAGCCCAAGCATTCATTACAAAGGTGTCATTGACTGAGAGGCATACGATGTCGTCGACTCCGTTAGACTTAAAAGTTGAAGCAAGCTCATTGTAACGAGGCAGGTGCGTAGAAGAACAAGTTGGGGTAAAGGCCCCTGGTAAGGCAAAGACCACAACTTTTTTTCCCTTAAATAATTGAT
>JAGRAG010000192.1 GCA_020435025.1 Bdellovibrionales bacterium
GGAACGGCGATAGTTAACATTCCGACATAGGAACCCGTTTTTGCTTGTGGGTCTCTGAATCCAAACTGCGACGAGCCAGTATTGGTAATAATATAACTAATAATATCGGAGCCGATGGTCTTCATAATTCTATCTGATAAGATGGCGCTCGCCTCATCGGTTTGCTCCAAGGTACTGGAAATGGGCATCTCAAATTTTGCATTGTAGTACTCGGTATGTTCTGATGGGAAGAGTTCAAAACGGTTTCCTACCGCCGAAACCACGCCACTTGAAACAATCGCCGCTGTGATAGTAAAAGTAACCAAATACCTTCTGCGAACGCAAAATCTCATAAAATCTTCAAACTTATTTTTCCATACGTCAAACCAGCCGGTATGAGTTTTCCCGCTTTTATGTTCAAAAGTGTTGAGCTGTCTAACAGTAAATTGCAAACGAGCTGGTAGCATGATGAAAGCCTCAAACAAACTGACCGCTAAGGCTACTGAGACCATAATAGGAATCCACTTAATAAACTGGCCCATAATTCCGGATGTGACCAGCATAGGTAAAAAAGCGATGACTGTTGTGGCAACGGTCGCAACAATAGGAAGCCAAAATTGGTGAACAGCTTTTAAAGCTGCTGGGCCTCGTTCAAGACCTTCAAAACGCAATCGAGCATAGTTTTCACTGATGACAACGGCGTTGTCGACGAGCATCCCTAAAGCGATAACGAAGGCTAAAAGAGTGATATTATTAAAGTTCACTCCTAAAATAGGCATCATTCCGACAGTTCCTAAAATAGACAGGGGGAGACTTAGTGCAGCAACAGCACCCAGGTATCCAGGTAAAAACAAGAACAAGATAACAAGTACTAATGCTAAACCAAATAGAGCATTATCTAGGACAATCTCTAAACGATTAGCGATGCGGTCAGATTCGTTGTCATAAATGGTAATCGAGTAACCCTCTGGAAGCTTCTTCTTAAATGTTTCGATGGTTTTAAGTAAAGATTCATTGACTCGAATCGTATCGGCTTCTGCGGTTTTGGTTACAACTAAAGTGGTGGAAGGTAAACTGTTCACTCGAACATAGATCGTTGGATCTTCCATACCATCATTGACTTGTGCAATATCTTTGATTCGAATGCTTTGTCCTGAGAAGTTCGATCGAACAATGATATCTGCTAATTCATCGACGCTTTTAATTTGACCTGTGACACGAACCAATCTCTGATCGCCTGGCTGTTTCAGGTAACCAGCGGGAATGTTCTGAGTTCTGGTTTTAACGGCGTCAACCACTTCTTGGATACCGACATAGTAATGGTCCATTTTCTGAGAATCCAAAAGAACTTGAAATTCGCGTTCACGGAAACCGGATAATTGAACTGCTGAAACCCCGCTAACATCCTCTAACTCATCTTGAAGGTCTCTAACAAGACGGTCTCGTTTACGGTTTTCATTAGAGCCAGATACTGCAAATTTCAAAATTGGAATTTCCGCAGCATTATAATGGGTAAAAAGTGGAGGGTCGGGAAGGTCTTCAGGAAGCTGTGTAACTCTTTGAATCTCTCTTTGAATTTCGTCTAACACTTCCTGCGAATCGTAATGATCCATGTCAATACGAATAACGATCTGGCTGCGACCGGCTTCAGAAGTTGAGGTAACGTCTTTTACTCCTTCAATTCCACGAAGTCTTTCTTCAATTCGATCCGTCACCCCTTCTTCTATTTCTTGAGGAGAAGATCCCGGATAAACAGTGATTATAGAAGCCGAAGCAAAATCAACGGGTGGTCGTGTTTCTCTTTTTATCGAGCGAATGCCACTGAGTCCTAAAAACAAAAAAAGGACTGAAACTAAGAGTGTTAGCTTGTAGTTTTTTATAAAGTAATGAAACACGGACTTCACTGTTTGACCTCAGTTGTTGCAGATGGCTGGCGTATCAGTTCGTCTCTTGTAGCAGCCCATTGATTTAGGGCGATATGATAATCTCCAATAGCGCGCGCTTGGGCTGTTTCTGATTCAAAAAGTTTATCTAGCGTCTGGATGAGCTCCGATATGGTTTGGCGTCCTTGTCGATAGGCTTGTTCAATTTCTCGAGCCGAGCGTTTTCGAAGAGTGACACTTTTAATGGCACTTTGTGCAACAAGGTATTCGGCTTGTGCCAATCTTTGGTGAGCTTTGAGCTCGTATTTAAGCTGATCGATCACTCGTACCAATTCCAACTTTTGAATGTTTCGGTCGGCTTGTAAAGACTTTGTGGCTGCTAACAAAGTGTCCTCACCTATAAAGGACTCCCACTTAAAACCAATGTAATAGATTGGTTTGGTGGCACCTGTCACTTCACTAAGAGCTTCCGAGGCTTGTTCATCAAGACCCGTCAAAGAGGTCTTTAACACAAGGTCAAATGCTGAGCGATTGCGAGAGTCAGCCGCTTCTAGGTTGAGGTTTAACTGTTGAAGTTTTGCTCGAGCCCCCTTGTAGGCACGTAAGTTTTCAAGAGACAGTGTCGGTAACTCTGGCAGAGGAGGTAGGGGGTCTTTAATATAGAAATTCAATTCATCGGGTAACGTTACTTTAAGTTGTATTTCTAGCTGATCAACTAAATTCAGATAAGTTGCCGAGCGCTTTTTAACAAGTTGAATCTGTGCTTCGTACTCAGCTTCAATGCGTGAGAGTTCCCCAGGTCCCGTAAATCCTAGACTGGCTTTTTTTCTGACAATTTTTACTAGGCGATCATAGCGATCTCGCGCGGCCAAACTTTTTTCTAAATTTTCTTTGGCAACGTAGGCATCCCAATAAGCCTTCATGGTTTCTAAAACCAAGGCTTCTAAATCCTCTAACTTCTGCCATTCGCTGCTTTCCTGTTTGGTTATAGCACTATTTAATTGATTTCGATCAGCCTGTCCCCAGCCATTACGAAGCAAACTTTGAGTGAACTCCAATTCCATTGTATCTAAGGTGAGTGTGGTCGGGAACGTGGTGGCAAGTAGACTTGAAGGAATCGAGTTTTGTGAAGTTCGGTTGTAACGCCAAGAAAGCAATGAACCTGTTGCGAATTTCTTTGAAAGACCAAAGTTAAGTCCTAAGGTTTGAGACTCAATTGTCGGAGAGATAGATAGAGTTTCCGCTTTAGAGTCGGTGTAGTTAGCTTCCGCTTGAAGTTTAGGTTCAAAAAGGGACTGGGCGCTAAACAGTTCAGCTTTTACTTTCTGTTGTTCGAACCGAATTTTTTCCGCAGCCAATCCGTTTTTCAAAACTAAGTTGACCACCAATTCAGGTGTGATCTGAAGAGAGTCTGGAAT
>JAGRAG010000193.1:0-2108 GCA_020435025.1 Bdellovibrionales bacterium
GTGTACGCTAGAATTTAAGGCTTAGTTTAGGCGCGCATCGCGCGCCTTTTTAATGGAGTGTTTTTAAATGAATTATAGACTTTTATTTTCAGATAATGGCACTCTTACTGATTATTCGTATCAGTTAAATAACTACTATTCTGGCTCAGCTTCTTTGGCGTTCGTAGCATCTCAAGACAAGCTGTACATTGGCAGCCTTTTCCCGTTTAACTCAATGTATTTCAAAATGGCAACGGGTAGTGGTAGTGATGCGGGTATTTCGATCAAGTATTGGGATTCAAGTCAGTGGCGATCAGCGGTTGAGGTGATTGATGAAACATCAGGCCTTCAATCAAGCGGCTTTGTTACATGGCAAGTTGATAGGCAAAACGGTTGGGTGGGTGAGGATACGGTCAACGGCTCAGGTGTTGCAAATATCACAGAGCTTTCAAGTGTTACGATTTATGACATGCACTGGGTTCAAGTTACTTTAGCAACAGATGTTTCTTTTGATATTTCTTGGATTGGTCATATTTTTTGTAACGACAATGATTTGTTTACCGAGTATCCAGACTTTAACAACGCTAACCTAATGACTGCAATCAAGGCAGCAAAGACAAACTTTGAAGAGCAAGAAGTTCGTGCGTCTCAGATTTTAGTTGAGGATTTAATTGCAAACGGAACTATTAAGCATGAGTCACAGATTCTTGACAGAAGAAAATTGATAAACGCGTGTGTTTCAAAGTCTGCTGAGATTATTTATGGAATCCTAGGTGATGATTATATAGATCAAAAGCGTGATGCAATGAATGAGTACAAGTCTAGAATAAAAAAGGATTTATTTGCATTTGATATAAATAAAGACGGTGATCTTAGCGAGGCTGAGAGCACTTTTAGGCAAGGGTATGTGTACAGATAATGCCTAGTAAGTTTTCAAACGTATTTGATTCATTAGTTACAAGGCTTGCAAGTCTTTATTCTGATAAGACAATTATACCTTATCCTTACTCATTGGCTGACAATCCACATCAGTTTTTAGTTAATGGATACGGTTTAAAAATAGGATCAGGATCAAATAGTGATTTAACAACTGATTATTCAAGTGCTGTAGACAGAAATATCTCTGTTGTTTTAACAAGAGAGGTTTACGGTTTTACAGGCATTAAAACAAACTTAAACACTCAGATTAAGGCTTTGTTTGATGATATGTATGATTTGAAAAATGATTTGTTAGATTTATCTAGAGTGTCTCCAATGTTTAATGGCGAGGCTATAGAGTATGATAACGACTCAGGGATTGAGGAAGTCATCAGTGGCGAACAGAGGTTTGTCTCTTTAGAGGTCTTTTTCAGCTTTGATTTAACACAGGAAATAAACCAATAATAGGAGATTTTAAAAATGGCACTATCTAATCCCAGAAGTATTTTTGGAGTTCATAGTTTCTCGCCTTACAATATCACCACTGGTGATTTTTATGGCACAATGAAGGTTTTGGATTCATCGACTCTTTCTTTAAGCGGAGAGACTATTGATTTAACTGGCGGTTCATCTCAGTATCCATGGGCTGTTGAAAACGGGCTTATTACTCCAGAGCTAAGTCTTTCTTTTTCAGAGTATCCTGATTTTGCTTTCGAGCTTTTCTTAGGTAAGGCACCAACTGCGAATGCAGCAGAGGCATCAGGTAGTGTCACCACATTGACTGATAAAGATGGAGTTGTCGTAAATGCAACAACTGGTATTGCTTCAGTTGCGTTAAAATCAGGTTCAAGCGCTGATTTAAAGTTTGCAAAATACGTTGTTAAGGTTGTTTCAGGAACTACAGTTGATGTTTACGCATCAAGTGACGCTGACTTTAGTAGAGGAACTGACAAAGAGTTCGCATCTGATTTATTAAAAATCACATCAAGCGCACTGACTATTCCTGACTCAAGTGGAACCGTTGAAATCCCTGGTTTTGGTTTAGAGTTAGTAGGAGGTTCAGGAACAATAAATCTTGAAACAGCTGGTGCAATTGGCGATACAGCGACATTCTCTGTTCGTCCTCCAAATAGTTCATCAATGGACGTTGTTATTGGTGGTTCAGGTAACGTAACTCCTTATTTTGGAGCTATTATTATGGCTGAAAACCG
>JAGRAG010000193.1:2254-10055 GCA_020435025.1 Bdellovibrionales bacterium
TTTTCAGTAAGACACATTATCCCAACATAAGGACTTTATGAAACTTAGCGATTTATTGCCACAGTCAACTAGTTTTCACTTATCACAATTGGACGAGGATTTAACTCTTCGTCCAATAACTTTAGCCGATGAGATTTGGTTAAACGAAACTTTTGGCGAAACTGGTGTGAGCGAAATGTTTTCTACTCTTAATTTCATTGAGATTAGCCGTGTTGTTTATAGGTTGTTAGATGATGATAGCAAAGCGAAACTTAAGAAAAAGAAAGTCACTATCTACAATGAAGATGGTGAAGAATCAGAGCATGAAATTGGAGGATTGAAACTACTTCAGCTTTCAATTTCTGGCATTGCTGAAAAAGAGGCAATAGTTGGTGGTCTTTTAAAGTGTCTTGGTTTTACTGAGAAAATGATTGATGATCTTGTTGATGACGATCAAGAAGAAAGTAAAAAAAAAGACCAATAGACTGGGGAGATATTCTAGACACGCTATCGAGTGAATATGGATGGGAAACTGAGTACATTTTATCAAGAACAATGCATGAGATAAGATGGAGATTGAGCAAGATAATAGATAGACAGAACCGAGATTTAGAAGTGAACGCAAAACTTCATGGTTTAGAAATACAGGTTCCAAAGGCTAGAAGGAGTCTATCGAAAGAGCAGAAAAAAGCCATGGCCGATGCATTAGAAAAAGCCAAAGAGCGAAAGGCTAGTGAATATGGCAAGCGATAGTGAAGTAAGGATAAAGGTTGTTGGCGATACTAAGGACTATGAAAAGGCCATAGGTAAGGCTGACAGGAAAACAGAAGAATTATTTGGTACAACAAACAAAATAATAGATAGGCTTCCTAAATTATCAACTATTGCTGTTGCTGCTTTTGGAGCTTTAGGTGCGGCAATAACTAAGGCTGTGAGTGATGCTTCAAAATTCGAAGACGTTGCGGTTCAGTTTAACGTTTTAACTGGCTCTGTTACAGAATCAAAGAGAGTTATTGAGGAGCTTCAAAAGTTTTCAGCAGGAACGCCGTTTCAGTTTGAAGGTATAGCTGATGCAACAAAACAGTTACTTGGTTTCGGTTTTACATCTGATGAGGTAATTGGAAAGCTTGGACCTTTAGGTGATGTTGCAGCAGCTATTGGCGTTCCACTTACTGACTTATCATTGATATTTGGCCAGGTGAGGGCTGCAGGAAAGCTAACAGGAGAGAGGCTTTTACAACTTCAAGAAAGAGCTGTTCCAATTGGAGCTGCGCTTGCTAAGTCGTTAAACGTACCAGAGGAGGCTGTTAAAAACCTTGTTTCTCAAGGGAAAATTAGTTTTGCAGATTTTGAAAAAGCATTTAAGTCTATTTCAGAAGAGGGCGGTATTGCTTTTGAAGGAATGAAGCAAAAGTCTGAAACGCTTTCAGGAAGAATATCTACTTTAAAAGACAATATAAATATTCTATCAGGTATTTTAGGATCTAGTCTTGTTCCAGTTCTTAAAACATCAACTAGTGAGTTGACTCAATTTGTACAAAACTTGGCTGAGATAGCGAAGACTGATGCGTTAACAAAACTAACAAAAAACCGTGATGCTCTTTATCAATTAGATGAGGCTATCAAAGAAGTAAACGCAGACATTGAAAAAAGAAAACAAGGTGGTTCTATAGCTCAGGCATTGTTTGGGCCATCAGGCAGTGATCTTGATGCTCAGTTAAACATATTTAAGACAAAAAAAGCAGAGTTATTAGCTGAAAGGGATGATTTAAGAAAGCTAGTATCAAAGGACAGTGAAGTTGCACAAAAAGATGCTGCTGACAGAGCAGCTGCACAGGCTGAAAAAGATAGAGCCGCTGCGCAGGAAAAGCTACAAAGAGAAAGTGAGTTAAACGCATCTATTTTAACTTTAAAGCAAAACCATGAAGATGAGCTGACTGGTTTAAGTGAGGAAAAACTTTTAGAGAGACAGGCAAGACTTGATGAATTGAATCTAGAAAAAGAAAACCTAGATATTGAAAAAAGGGCTTTAGAGTTAGAAACAAAAGGGCAACACGCTGATGCTTTAGCTTTAATAGATGAAAATCTAACAAAAAGAGAAGCTGTAGAGATAAAAAAGAGACTAGAGATTTTAAAGAAAGACAAAGCTGACAGAGAAAAGCTCGAAAAAGAGCGTCTTGCATTAGAGCAAAAGTTCAGTCAGTCACGCGTTGATGTTGCAACGGCTGCTGCGAATCTTATTGTTGCTGTAGCTGGTAGAGAGAACAAGCTAGCTTTCGCGATAGCAAAGGCTGCGGCCATTGCTCAGTCTATAGTTTCAACAAATCTTGCTGCTGCTAATGCTTTAGTTGTTGATCCAACTGGTGCTTTATCGGCAAGTGTAACGTTAGCAGGTCGTTTAAATACAGCGGCAATTATTGCTACAGCTCTACAAGGTTTTGCAGAAGGTGGTATCGTAGGAGGCAGACTTGGAACTGACGTAAATCCTGCGATGCTAACAAGGGGTGAGATAGTTGCTCCGACTCAGAACTTTGATGAAGTCATTGGATCTGTTAGAGCTTTAAGAGAGGCAGAGAAGATTCAAGGTGGTGGCCTTGGTGGTTCAGAGGTGAACGTGACTATTGGTTTCACTGAAGATGCTGTGCCTTATTTGGAGCAGAAATTCTTAGAGCGTCGTGCGATAGGTGTTGGGAGTTTATAGTTATGGCTTCACAGGTGATGTTTTTCAATAAGAACAAGATTGATTTAGATAATCCTAATGCATCTATCACGGTAACAGACGGAACGGCAACAAACACAGGGCAAAGTTTTGTTGATTATGTAAGAAACAGAAACAATACGTCTGCATGGCTTACAACTGGAAGTAATGATGCTGCGAACACTCAGTTAGACATAGATATGATTGATGAGCGTGACATTTCAGATATTTTTTTGATAGGTCATAATTTCAAGGCGTTCACGATTAAATATTGGAACGGTTCAAGCTATGTTGATTTTTCAACTGCGATAAGCGAGACGACAAACGCTGTAGATTTTAATCATTATAGTTTTACTGAAGTTGCGACAAGTAAAATAAGAATAATAATAACAGGAACACAAGCCGTTGATGATGATAAAGTTTTAAAGCAGCTTATTTTTACAAATAAAGTGTTAACTGGCCAGCTAACTGGATGGCCTGAGATAAAAAACACAAGACATTCTACAAACAAGAAAATATCTACAATGCTTAGTGGAAAGATAAGCGTTGTTGAAAGCATTGGTTCTTTTGAGTGTAATTTGTCTGTAAAGAATTGGTCTAGCGATGCTGATTTAAGCATTGTTGAGGAGATTTATTTTGGAAAGCGCGCTGTTCTTGTTTGGCTTTCTGGTGGTGATGAGGCTCAATTTTCTTCTAGCCGTATTGGATATAGGAAGGAAGATATTTATTTAATGAGAGCAATAGATGACTACCGTCCTGATTTTGTTTCTGGGCTTTATGTAAGTGGTTTAAAGATAGATTTACGACTTAAAGAGGCTATAAGTTGAGCTATTTTAGAGTATATATCAATCCAAGGGACGACAATGGTAATTTAACAGATTACCAGGAAGTTACTAATGATGTGGACTTCAATGGTTTTTCAAATATTAGTGAAAACCTTGATAATGATGAATACAATGTTGGTTCTTTTAAGTTTAATTCATTTAGACTTAATTTAACAAATGAGCATGGCAAGTATTCAGATGTTGAAACCGTGGCTAGCATATTTAGATATCGCAGAGGTGGTTCTAAGGTAAAAGTAAACTGGCAGATTCAAGATTATCAATCTATTTGTGGTGTTGCTATTGCTGGCAAAGCAAAACTCACTCCAGAGGTCACAGTATTTGAAGGGATTTTGAACGACGATGCAACAAGGCTTGATATACAAAGCCAAAAAATATCATTTAGTGTCATTGGTATAGATTCAATATTTAATGAAACAGAGACTCCTTATTCAAGTCTAACAAACGGTGATTTGTTTTCTGAAGCCTTGCTTGCAGTACTTGATCAAGCAAAAATAACTGAATATCTAACTGTTTCAGCAAGTAATATATCAGTAAGTCTTGATTTGGCTATAGACGACGTATCTCCATTTGAAAATACCACTGTTAAAGAATCATTAGACCAGCTTCTTTTTTCATCTAATTCTGTTTTATATATAAAAAATAATGTTGTTTACATAACAAGTAGAGATCCACAAGGTTCGTCTGTAAAGACTTTTTATGGACAGGGGTCTCAGGAAGGAATAGAAAGTATTATTAAAATAAGCAATATTTCAACTGGGCGAAATAAGGTTTTTAACTATTGGACATGGGCTGACACAGCTCTTGTTTCTCAAAGCTCAACATCTATTGAAGATAATGGTCTTAGAAAAAAAGAGATATCATTTGATGCCGTCACCAACAGTTCAAAACGTCAGTCTATACTTGATTCTCAGAAAACTGAGTTTTCAGACCTTAAGCAAGAGTTTTCAATAGATATAGAGCTTAGTTACGAAAACATTGAAATAGATCTTTTAAATGTAATAAAAATAGACTATTCAACTCCGTTGATTTCAAGTAGTCCTGGTTCTGAGGTGCCTATTTATGGTCTAGGAATTTATGGTGAAGCATCTTATCCTGTTGGGTTTTATTCTATATTGATTGATGAATCTCAAAACTTCAAAGTTATTGGGAAGTCGATAAATACAAAGAACCAGGTTTTAACTTTAAATTTAAGAGAGGTTTAAAATGGGAACTAACACAATCCCCTCAGCAAGCGATGGAACTCCGATACCTGCCAGTGATCATAACTCGATTAAAGAAGCTCTTGGAAATGATTTAGTTCCAAGAAACACATCAGGAGTTGCAACAGCTGTTCAAGGTAATCTTGGAACAACAACATATCCATGGCTTGCTTTTTATTTTGGACTTGTTGCGAGTGGACTTAGCATAAGAGAAAACTCTGGGAAGATTGCATTTTATGTTGGAGGAGCAAACGTTTTTGAGTTTGATTCTGGAGGTCTTATTGATGAATCAGTTCCACTTGCGGCTATTGCCCAGCCAAACTATGTAGAATCTAGCAACTGTGGCGCGTCTGTTTCCATAACATCAAGTAGTTTTACAGATGTGACAAACCTGAGTGTTTCTATAACTACTATAGGAAGACCAGTTAAATTATTATTATGCTCTTCAGGAGATGATTCAAATTATGGTAGCTATAATGGTAATGGAATTGATCTGTATTATGCATCAGGAAATAATACAGGACAAATAAAATTTTTAAGAGGTTCAACTCAAATATCAGTAAATCAATATTACTATAATAGCCCTGGGAATGGACTTCATATTTCTGGTGAGGAGATGATTGATTATCCATCGGCAGGTACATATACTTATAAGGTTCAGGCATTAGTTTTTTCAGGACTTGGATCAATTTCTTTTCACAATATGAGACTAGTGGCGGTTGAGTTATGAGCATAGCAGACGATATCCCAATAAGATCAAATGGCGAAGAAATACTGGCTTCATGGTTTAATAGTTTTAGAACAACTCTCATAAACTTATATGGAACAGAATCTATATCGTTAGGTAGTTTTTCAGGTAGCTCTTCACAAACTGGTGCTAACGTAACAAGTCTTGTTTTTGATAATACTGCCACCAGGAGAGCTGATATTGAATATTTGATAGTTACAGCAACGAAGGTTGAGTCAGGTGATTTTAGACTTTTATACGATGGAACAAACTGGACTAAGTTTGACGGAGCTGTTGAGGGTGTTGATTCTGGTATAACACTAGATGTTGACGCATCCACAGGGCAAGTTGAATATGATAGTGGTGCAGAAACTTTCACGCTAGCATATAAGGTGACAACTTTTAATATTTAAGGATTTATAATATGTCTAAGCCAGAAATAAGACGTAGAGCGCAGATTGGTTTCGGTACTCCTAACGATAGCTCAATACTTGAAACTTTCTCAACAACTCAAGGCTCTAGACCTTGGCCAACGATGACTGAGTCTCA
This sequence comes from Bdellovibrionales bacterium, assembly GCA_020435025.1. Taxonomy (GTDB): domain Bacteria; phylum Bdellovibrionota; class Bdellovibrionia; order Bdellovibrionales; family UBA1609; genus JAGRAG01. Next base: position 8,252 of record JAGRAG010000193.1, read on the forward strand.
GCGTGATGCAATCTCAAGTCCTGCTGAAGGGCTGACTATTTTTAACTCTGATACTTCAAAGATCAATATTTATTCTGGTAGCTCATGGGGTGATCTGAGTGGCGGCAGCGGAGACTGGACGTACACAGCAAAGACAACCACATATACAGCAGCAACAAATGATTTTATAAATGCCAATGCAACTTCCGGAGGATTCACGATAACTCTTCCTGCTTCTTCAGGAAATTCTGGGAAAAGGATTGGAGTAAGAAAAAGTGATTCAAGCTCAAACGCCGTAACGGTTGACGGAAATAGCTCAGAAACCATTAACGGATATCTAACTTATGTTTTAAAAGCTCAAAACGATGTTATTTATATAGAGTCAGATGGAACAAACTGGCTTGTAGTAAACTCTCAAATTCAACCAACAATTCAGACATTCACATCAGGAAGCGGCACATATACAACGCCAAACGGAACCAAATACATTCGCGTACGAATGGTCGGCGGCGGCGGCGGCGGAGCTGGTTCTGGCACTAGTGGCGGCAGTGGCGGCGCAACGACCGCATCAACTTTTGGTTCATCGCTATTAAGCGCAGGTGGTGGTGGTTCTGCAACTGGCGGAGCTGGTTCCGGTGCGGCTGGTGGTAGTTCTTCATTAGGCACTGGACCAATAGGTATCGCACTAACTGGTGGTTCCGGTGGTGGTTCTGCTGCCGCTGTGAACATCCAAGGTGGCCAAGGCGGTAGCTCTGCATTCGGAGGCGGTGGTGGCGGTGGTGTCGCTGGTCCTGGTGCAGGACTTGCTGCTGCTGCCAATACTGGCGGCGGTGGCGGTGGCGCTGGGATGGGTGGTTCCGGTGGTTCTGCGGGCGGCGGTGGGGCTGGCGGGTATGTTGATGCCATTATCAATAATCCATCAAGCTCTTATTCTTACGTTGTAGGAACTGGCGGAACTGGCGGAACTGCGGGAACTGGTGGCGCGGCTGGTGGCGCAGGGGCAGCTGGAATAATCATTGTGGAGGAGTACTACTAATGGACTCTGAAGTAATAGAAAAAATAGGCTCTCTCACAGCTAAGGTCGAAGCGGCTCACAAGCGAGTCGATAAGGTTGAGCAAGAAATCAGAGAAGATCTAAAAGAACTTAATAAAGAGCTTAAGGAGCTAAATAGCTATATGAATAAAGGCAAAGGATGGGCTGCAGCTTTCATGCTTTTATCTGGGGCGAGTGGCGCAGGAATTTTATCTTTAATTAATTACTTATTTCATAAATAAAGGAGACACCAATGGGATTTAGGGAAACATACGGCGGAATGGTAGAGGACGCTTTAAACGTAGCGGTTGATAAATACTTAGATGCTGAGGATATTAAAAAGCAGCTTCATGAACAAATTGATAAACTGGTTGATGAAAAACTCGCGGATCTTAAGGAAAAACTTAAGTCTAACGTTATCGACATGATCGATGGCCAAGACGATATTCCAAACGTCTAATGAGCTTACTAGCAACGGTCCTTACAAATATCGGAACATGGCTTCTAGAGAAATTCGGAGCCATGCTTTCAGTACTTATTAAGAAGAAAACCAAAGAATCAGAGATCGAAAAAGCCGCCAATTCCGACGCCGCTATTCAACGAAAAATCATCGACCGTCTTGATGAACTCGACTCAATGATTTTGTTTCATAAAAACAATAATACACCAATACCTCAGAGCATTTTTGAAGAAATCGAAAGGTTAGAAAATGAACTTAAAGAAGTTAGTAGGAAAATTAATTCTCACCTTCTTGATTAGTGGATGTGCCTCAGGGCCGCCAGTTATTGAGCC
>JAGRAG010000193.1:10116-12051 GCA_020435025.1 Bdellovibrionales bacterium
GAAAAACCAGTATCTAAGATGCGTGGATGGACCGCATTCAGTCCTGAGGATATCGCAGCAATCAGGGCTTACCTTAAAAAATCACTTCAAAACATGGACTCTTTTTATCAAGCAAACGTGGCGCAGTTTTTAAAAACCACAGACGAACTATTAGGTGAGGAAAAATGAAACTAGCACTAGTTGTAGGACATACAGATTTAAACGAGGGCGCAGCTTGCCAAATTCCTTTTTCTTTCCTGACTGAGTATAAGTTTAATTCAGTTCTAGCAGCTCAAATTAAGATGCTTGCAAGAGAGAGAAACGTCATTTGCGGAGTTTTTCATAGGGATCTTATCGGTATTGCCAAGTGCTATAAGAAAATTGAGGAAGACTTTAGGGCTGATTACATCATAGAGCTTCATTTTAACTATTTTAAAAATCCCGAAGTCAGAGGAACTGAGACTTTATACGGAAATAATCCACTTGCTGACCTACTTGCAGCTTGCGTTCACAGCCAGGTACTAGCTGCGATGGATAGGGACGTTAAGCACGATCGAGGAATTAAGAAAATAACTGAAGGTGGTAGAGGATACTTAAGCCTCAATGCCGCGACAGATATTCCAACTGTGATTGTTGAACCATTTTTTGGCAGCAATTTAGAAGACGTTAGATACGCATTAGAAAATATGAATGTGCTGGCAGATGCTATTTTAGAAGGAGCTCTGCTAGCAGATAACCCAGAACTTCATAGGACGCTAGCTACTCAATGAACCTTGCTCGGCTAATGTATTTCGTATTTGTACTTCAATCATTAGCCTTATTATTTATGCTGCTTTTGTTCCATGGACGGGCTTGTTGAGGTCTCATGGATGAGGCCGTTTATTTTATAATGGTCTCTTTATGGATGCGCTTTGAGTTTTTATATATTTTCATGATCTTTGCTAGGTGCTTATTTTCTTCCCAATTCTTATAAAAAACAATATCAAAGTCATTTTTTCCTGAAAAATCACTTGGGTCTAAAAGCGGTGTGATTCTAAATTTTGTTGAGTAGTAAGTATTTAAAACGTGTTCAAACTTTATTTTATGTGTATGTTCAAGCTGCGGGATCAACGTCCTTAAACAATCTTTATAAGCAGTTTCGTCGAAACAAAAAACCAGAATATCTTTCATAACACTTCACTTTCAATAAATGAAATAAGATTGTCGTAGTCATCAAACCACACGGCTCGACCTCCGGCTTCGTTGATTCTTGCCATAGTGTGATTTTGTATAGGACGCGGTTTTTCGCCACTGGCTTTTAACTCAATCCAAAGATGATAGCCATTAATGATAACGAAATAATCAGGAACTCCTGATGAAAAACGGTCAGAGACTTTATGGGAATAAACTCGGTGGGATTTTGATAGGTCTTTTAAGTAGGTCTTGAATTTTCTAGTGATAGTAGCCTCTGACATATAAAAAGGCTATCACGAATCAAGGCGAACCTCCAAGTTATTACCAGTATCAAAAAGCATACTAAGGGCTGAATGGATGATGAGTGACTTAGAAACACCGAGCCGCTTGGATTCGCGGCTCAGTCTTTTATAAAGCTTCTCATCAAGAAGAATAGAATATCCAACTTTTTTAGTAGATTTCATCGGCAACATTCCTAACTGTGCGTTTTTCGCTCTCCTCAGCATCTATCACTTCCATATTCCCAGCTTTTCTGGCTTCTTGGCTCATTTTACACATATTATAAGCCGCAATCTGTACTTCTTTTATTGTTTGCTCACCTTTTTTAAACTCCCACACAAAAAAGGTACCTTTTTCGTTGGTTTCCTCACTACCTGTGAGCTTAAAAGTAGTAGACCAAGACGGCTGCCTGAAATCAGCCATATCCTTAAGTGTTTGGTTAAACTTCTTGCCGAATTTCCCGCTTGCTCCTTTCATTTTAACAATCAAAGGGCTTGCCACATA
>JAGRAG010000194.1 GCA_020435025.1 Bdellovibrionales bacterium
TAGGTCGAGTTTGACTCTACTCAAGCCGAAAACTTTGGACTAATGTCGGTTGGAACTTAGCATTAACTATCCGAAATGGATAAAGAAGATACAGAAACTCTGAACGGAGCGAAAACTTGAACCAGTCAGCTAAGAAACTCATTCATCTTAATACCTCACATGACTACAAAAAAAAGCAAGAAGCCATTCAACAAGCTATAGATCTCCTTCCTCCAGAACCTGGAGTTCGTCAATTTGCTGAAATCTTTCTCGATTTTATGTCGGTGCGAAGAATTCAAACTTACTCACCAAAAGATTTGGCTCAATTTGTGCTGGATCGTTATGAGTTCACTCGTCAAGCCTTAACCGAAGGTGGAGCCTATCGTTTGGAACTCGTCGATAAGGGCAAGTACCTTGTCGAGGTTTCTTATCCTTACCTCTCTCATCTTCTTATGACCATTGAACGTCTTTTGCTTCACTATGATGCTAAGATTAAATTTAAAATTCATCCTGAATTGGCGGGCTGTATCGATACGGAAACAAAGACCGTGTCCTTTTCTAAGCCAGCAACAAGCAGCTCTCGTCTATCTATAATTTATTTTGAGTTCCATAGCTCCAATTTAACTATTTCTATTGATGACCTTCGCCAGGAAATTGCCAAGCACATCATTGCCGTTCGTGCCGCTCATTCCGACAAAGCTAAAATTAAGCGACGACTCGAAGAGCTTCATAATCAAATTCGAGAAATGAACTTTCAAATTCATGAACCCAAAGAAGAGTGGCTAGCGCTTTTTAAATGGCTTTTGGACCACAACTTCTCTTTTCTGGGCTATGCCGCTTTACCCACAGGAAATGACAGCTCAGACAGTTCTAAATACTTAGGTATTCTGTCAGATGAAGTCATTCGCCACAATGGAACAGAACTGCTAGAAGTCATCAACGCTCATTCTTGGAAACTAGGTAGCAAAGCCCCTGATTTTGTTTTTGACAGTCTTCGTCTTTCAAGCCCTGTTCAACGACGAGACAACCTCATGCGCCTCTCTTTAATTGTTCCGACTGGGGATGGTGAGAAAACCGTCAATCACACCTTTATTGGGCTTTTAAACCGCAGCTCTGTCCTCATGCGAAACTATTCTACGCCTCTCATTCGCCTTAAAATGAAAGAGATTTTCGATGCCAAGGGATTTATTGGCGGGAGTTACAACCATAGTGAAGTGGCAAGGATTTTTTCTACCCTTCCCAAGTTCGAACTTTTCCGATCCTCTACTGGCTTACTTTTAAAGCTGATTGATGATCTTTTATCTATTACGGATCCTAACGAAATTCATTGTTACGCTCAAAGAGATCAACTTTACAATCGCATGTTGATTGTGATCTTCGTCCCAAAACAGATGTACAATCAGCAAGTCAAAGGAAAGATTGTTGAACACATTCGCAAAATGGCTCCCGCGGTGGATGAGGAAACTTTTGAAATCGATGATCGGGACAGTCATCGCCTCCACCTGTATTTTGATTTAGCGAACCATTCCACTTGGGAACCTGATTTGGCTTTGATGGAAGTCGAAATTGGTGAGATTCTTAAATCGTGGGAAACCAAAGTTTTAGATCTCGTAGAGACCTCCAGCGAGTATGATATCGATAAGACTCAATGTCGAACAATGCTGAGTCAAATCCCAGATCACTATCGCTCTCGGACCAGTCCTGAAGAAACGGTCCGCGACCTGTATTACTTAGAGAAATTAAATAAAAGCAATAAGTCTATACAATTCGATCTACTGCCTTTTGAAATGAGTGGCTCCTATTTAGATGGGAAAGCCTCTCTTTTGTATGTTTATAGTCGGGACAAGATTGATTTGATTCACATCATGCCGACTTTAGGGAATATGGGCATATATGTTTTAGATCAGCTAACCACCCGTGTAGGGGACTATGAAAACACTGTGGGTTATATTCAGTCTTTTCGTGTTAGAAACTTTTATGGTGAATGCATTGACATCAAAAAACACAAGCTCAAACTAGGAGAGATGTTGACTGCTATTTTTGATGGTCGAATCGCTGATGATCCGCTCAATTCATTGGTATTGATTGCTGATCTTCACTGGAAAGTTGTTAGTATTTTAAAACTCTATCGCAATCTTTTGTTACAGCTCAAGAATAAATATGGTCGCAACACCATCAACAATGCTCTTCAAAAGTATCCGCATATTGCGGCTCAATTAACGGATTATTTCTATACTAAGTTTTCAGTCGATCAAAAATTTGGTGAGCCTGAATACCGAAGTAGTCAATTGTTACCAAGCCTACGCAAAAAATTTATTGAAAACTTACGAGAGGTCTCTGAGGTTTCTTACGACTATATTTTTCGCCGCATTTTTGACCTTATGGAAAAGACTCTTCGTACGAATTTCTTTATCCCTAAAGAAAACGGAGAGACCTTTATTTCCGTAAAGATCGATTCGAAACGTATTGCTGAATGTCCTGTACCTACGCCCTATGTAGAGATTTACGTACATGACGTCGACTTAGAGGGAACACACCTTCGTTTCGGCCCAGTGGCCCGCGGCGGACTTCGTTGGTCCGATCGTCCGGAAGATTTCCGAACGGAAGTTTTAGGTCTTGTCAAAACACAACAAACTAAAAACGTTGTGATAGTTCCTGAGGGCTCTAAAGGAGGATTCTGTGTCAGCAACCTTCCGCAAGATCGGAAGTCAGCCCAGGAAAAGGTAGAGGCAGAATATCGAAAATTCATTTCTGCGCTCTTGGACATCACTGATAATTTAGACCAAAAAGGGGATGCCCAACACCCTCCTTATGTCATTCCCTATGATAAGCTTGATCCTTATTTAGTCGTAGCGGCCGACAAAGGAACAGCCACATTTTCAGATATTGCTAACGGTATCTCTGCAAAATATAAATTTTGGTTAGGCGACGCTTTTGCCTCTGGAGGATCCTATGGGTATGACCACAAAAAAGTGGGAATTACCGCAAGAGGTGGCTGGGAATGTGTGAAATTACATTTTAGAGAGATTGGTCGAGACATTCAGACTGAGCCCACAACAGTTATCGGTGTCGGAGATATGAGTGGGGATGTCTTTGGTAACGGTCTACTTCAAAGTAAGTCCTTACTGCTACAAGCCGCCTTTAATCATATGCACATCTTCTTAGACCCAACACCAGACCCCGCAACCAGTTGGCAAGAACGAAAGCGTCTTTTTGATTTGCCGCGCTCTACTTGGCAAGACTACGACCGCTCTTTAGTCTCTGCTGGTGGTGGCGTTTTCGATCGCAAAGCTAAAGAGATTCATCTCTCTCCTGAAGCTCGACAGATGCTGAACATTCAAGAAAAAGTTCTTAACGGCGAGCAGTTGATCAAAGCTATCTTAAAAATGAAAGCCGACCTATTGTGGTTTGGCGGAATAGGAACCTATATCCGAACGCCCGAAGAGTCTGATCTCGCCGTCGGAGACCAAGCTAACGATCCGATTCGCATCACGACCGACGAAGTTCAAGTACGAGTTATTGCGGAAGGGGCCAATCTGGGAATGACTCAGTTGGCACGAAGGCGCGTCAATCGCCAGGGAGTTTCCTTAAATACAGATGCTATCGACAATTCCGGTGGCGTGAATATGTCGGACTACGAAGTAAATATTAAGATCCTTTTACGTCGCTTAATGAACGAGAAAAAGATCGCCAATATAGATGAACGCAACGAGATTTTAGAAAAAGCCACAGAGGAAGTTTCCGAACTGGTGTTAGCTAACAATCGAGCTCAGCATCGAATGATCTCAATGGATCACATTCGTTCTACCACTAATTTTCGAGCCTACTGTGACCTTATTAAAGAACTCATTTTACATCATGGCCTCAACCCTAAAAGTGAATTCATTCCAACCATTGCTGAGCTGGACCTGCTTAACGAGGAACACGAACCCCTCTCACGTCCTGTTTTGGCCGTAGTTCAGGCCTATGCCAAAATGTGGATTTTTAGAGAACTTATGGCTTCGAAAGTGGTCGACCACCCTTCTCTTGATTTCATTTATGTAAAGTACTTTCCAAAATCCATACGTGAAAGATTTAATGATGACATAAAAGACCATCAGTTAAAAAGAGAAATTATTGCCACTCAGTTAACTAATAGAATTGTCAACCAGGCAGGCTGTAACTTTGTTTTTCACACATCGTCGATCACTAAAAAAAGTATCAGCGAAGTTGTTGAAGCTTATATGTTAATTGATGTCGGACTCGGCACCGGTGCCTTAAGAAAAATTCTTCTTTATACCAATGATCTCGCTGAAGATGACAAATATCACACTTTAATTCAAATCGAGGAACATATTGGTGAGATTGTTAAATTCTTGCTCAATCTTGAAAAGCCCGTCACTTTAGACCGACTCGCAGATTTTAAACGATTTTTTACAGAACTCAGTTATGCCGCTTATACAAGTGAAACCATTTCACGGGAAACTAGCTTGAGCTTCTCGGAGGAATCTTTGGAAAAGCTTGCCGTTACGGCCGTTTTAGAAATCGTACCTGATATTTTATTACTTGCCGATGCCAATGCGATTCCTGTTGCTGAAGCTCTAGACATTGTTCAAATCATCCATAAAAGATTTGAACTCCACTTCTTAGAACGCATGATCCACACTCTCGACACCCCTGACAGCTGGACGCTTGCTTTCAAAGACAATCTGATTGACCGATTTGGCAAGTATCGAAAAGAGATGATGCGCGTGATACTTGATGAGATCAATCGACGTAAAAGCGAAGAATTGCCCGTGATACATATTATTGATGAATTGGTTGAAACCAAACAGAATGCCTTAGATGCTTATCTGCACATCATTTATGAATTACAGCAATCCAGCTCTATTACACCAATCAATCTCAGTGTGGCCATCGACAAAATGAACTTTTTAGGGAAGTTTTAAGACTCCCCTAAAAAGAGTTCTCTGTAGTGAGGAAAGACGTCGGTAGCTGACTCGCTTCGAGCTTCGTCAAAGTAGGCCGATTCCTTAAGAAAATCCTGATAGGCCCGCTCTTTTCTTGGCATATCAGTATTTAAAGCATTAATCAGACGCTGCAATTCGCGGCGAAATCTTTGATGATCAAAATAGCTCTCTTCAACAAGTGGCGTCCTCTCATAAAACATCTGCAACCGATGCGCCTCGGCCTGACGCAGATGTAGAGGTATATTCGAAATGCAGAGCCAATCTGGATTGGTAACAAAGGCAAAGCTCCATCCCAAAGAAAGATTATGTTTCACAATCAACTGTTCGAAAAATTCCAAAAATTTGTGAACGGTACAGCACTGGTAAGCTGAAATAGTTTGATGAATGTTTTTAATCCACCCCTTGCCTAATTTTGCAAACAGAGGAATGTTCTTTTTCACATCGTCCCATTTAGAAGGATATCTTAGAAAATCATTCTCTCGACCGATGGAGTCTATACTAGCTATAAACTTTCCACCTTGAAAGCAATCCAAAATGTCAATCTGATCGGAAGTTAACTTTAAGATATTCGTATGAATGACAATTTTTATATTTTCCGCATGGCCCGACTCAATAAGCCCGGAAAGCAACTTCCAAAATCCCGGCTCAATCGTTGGTTCTCCACCATGTAACTCAATCACTTCAATATCTCTTGCCTGATCTAAAAAATCCTCCAAAAATCGATCACTATCTGCTAGCCAACCATTTTTTGCCATTTCCTGTTCCGTAATCTGCAAGTTGTGATGATCTAATGGCGTGAGCTTTTCTCTATTTTGTCGAAACTCCACTAACAGTTTTGAAGAGCTCTGAGGCAGACACATACGGCAGGCCATGTTGCAGCGATTGCTCAAACGCAAATCCCACCATGCTGGTCGTGCTTGTAGGGCACCATTATTTTTTATCGCTTGCTCCACACGCCATCGGTGCTGTTCGCCTAATTTAGCTAACACACTTTGTCTCTTGCTGTCTCTACCTCCACCCACAGTCTCATCTTTACGACAGACCCGACAACATCCCATTTCTACATTATTTATTTTGGCCATGCGAAAGGCGCGCATGAATTTGGAGTTCCATATTTCTTCAATCGAGTGGTCATTTAAGTTGTAACACTCATCGACGGAGTAAGACCTCTGACTGAATTCCTGCAAACTTGTAAAATGCTCGTCTTTGGGAACTCCCATAAATCCAGAGATCTGACTACAAATTTTAACTCGGCCAAAACCACGAGAGTTCATTAAAAGAAAAGGAACCAAACAAAAATTCTGGGTCTTATACCAATCTTGCATGCCCCTATCATGTCGACATTTTTACTGAGCGTCAATAGGGGCTTAGGCTCTACATCTTACAAACGGCCCCCTTTCCTCAGCAGGTAAAAGGGGGCCGTTTGTGCTCCTGGATTGTGGCACAGGCTTCGCTATGTCATTGGTCAAAAGGAGATTGTTATGCCTTGTTTCAGACACTTATCACTTATTTTGTCCGCAATGGTCCTGTCTTTCGGACTTATATCTTGCAACTCGGACAACTCGCAACAAGATCAACTGAAAGTTGCACCACCTCTATTAGTCAATGAAAGCGGCGAGCCCCTACTTTCAGCTTCTGAATTTGACTTTGATCCTAGTACGGAATTTTCAGCCCTTTTTGACTTTCAACCCTCCATAGAAAGCGTGCCGAATCAAGAAATCTCAATCCGTCTAACAACGATCTGTGCTCCAGAATTCCTCAAAGAAAGCCTAGAAACTCAGATTCAAGTGCCGTTAAAACATCGCTATGTGACCTTATCTTCACTCATTCCTCAGGTACTTTGGAGTGAAGCGGCCACCAAAGAATACCAATCTCTAAGATGTTCTTTTCATATAGCTTTTATAAATCAATACGGTTCTTCTAACGGACCCTACACTTATCATATCAACAAAATTCAACTTCAAGTAAAGGAAAAATAAAATGAGGCAAAAATCAATATTTACAAATTTTCTGATGGGAGTTCTCTCCCTCTACCTTCTCGGCTGTCAGGACAACACCGAAAACATCATCCCTCTGCCACCATCAACCGGTATAGAGAAAAAAGACGACCCCACTCTCATAAGCTATAAATTGAAAATGGATCTTACCTTAACTAATAGGGAAACTTCTGAAAATCGTTTTCCCGTAGAATTTAGTTTGAAAGGGAACAATGAGTACCAGAGCCAATTTCCCGTCACGCTGAAAGAGTTTCCTGAATCCATCACATTTACTTTGGACAGCAAGATTTGGGGAGGCCAATTTCAAAACATTGATGTTCGAGTCAATAACCGCAGTTACGGTGTTCTGGATGTCATCAAGTCTCCGGAACAAACTCAGGTTCGTATCCTAAAAGTTTCCAAAGAAGTGACGGAGCCTTTAGCTGAAATCCGAATGAACTTTTGTGCCCATCGTGTCTGCTACTCGACACAGACTCGATTTCGAAACCTTCCGTCAACAGAATTTACAACTGTTTCACCATCTTCTACACAATTGAATGAGAGGCTACCACTTTTTCCTAAAGTCATTTCCTTCAACGACAGATACCTTTACCGTGTTCAGACTCTGAATCTTGTAAACCCTCATTCCGAATCCATAACCGTTGAAGTCGGTAAAGACTCACTGGCGCAACTGGATCTAAGATCGAAATCTCTTTCAGCATCCACTTCCAATTGTGTCACAGAACAGAAAGAGTCTGAAACCAATTTTAGCTATAATGGATTCCCCATCTACGCACTCGATAAGCAACGCATGATTCAACTACAGAACAATCCAGAACTGGTCGAAGAACCTTCCACCCTTAGTCGTGAAATTCCCGCAGGAAGTTCACACCAATTGGCTCTCTACATTGTCATAGAAGCCAACATGAACACTCTACTTTTTGAAACACCTTTGCCACCTCTTCAGAGCAACCCCTATCCTACAAGCTGTCAAGAAACCCCGTGCAATCCCTACAGCAAAACATATCTCATTACGGAGTCTGCTAACTTTCTAGAAGGCATTTCTGAACGCTTTTTATCAGCTCATTTAGATTCTGTTCCAATCACAGTTAAGTACACAAGTGAGTTTAACCCAGAAGCGCATTCATCAATCATTTACTCAGACTCACAGCTTTTAAAGGAATGGAGCAATCATAAAAACATCCAAACCGGTTCGCGAACACCTCCTCCCCACAGACAAGAGTTCAGTTGTGTAGCAACCCCTAGACATGATCCTTTTGATCATCTAAAACACTAAGAGCCGGTGCCTCCCTAACCGCATCGCTTCATTGTCACGGCAGGATCTCCTCGTACTTTGAAAGGCCGGTTTTGGGGCAGACTCTAAGTTCACTTCTTGAAACTCCTCCCTTTTATCCGTAATAAATGGGAGGAGTTTAAAACTTATTAGATGTGAGTTGCCGAATGGAGCCGCTGCGGTTTTCCTCTAGACCGGGACGGATATTTAAAGCATGACCTTGCGACTGACCCTGCGCCCAGGCCTCTTCACAGTGAGACGTTCTACTGCTATACGAGTGTGAAAGTCTCGGATAGACTTTCCTCATTTCACTTTCTCTTAATTGATTCATCCTCACTAACTGTTTCGAATCAGCCCACTGTTGTGCTGTCACATTGACTTTCTTCAAATAGCCGTCGGCCACTCCCCGATAAAAGGAGTTCTGACTTTTTAAACCTTTTAGTCGATGATTTTTAGCTTTTTCCAACTTCCATAATCGTGGCAATTCATAAAGCAAAAAGTCACTGACATATCTTGCGAGCTCGACATTCGCTCTTTGCCCAATAACTTCATAATAAAAGCCTTCGGATCCATAATTATATACGGCACTGACATAAAATGACTTAAGAATCTGACCGACCGTTTTTTGTAGAGCACTCACCCGTTTTCCACTCATCACTCGAGCGACAATTAAAGACTCTTCGTTTTCTTGCTCTACAAGATTTTGCAGATTGTACTTTAACAATAGTTCATTTGCTTTGAGCGCAGCAGCCTCCGATTCATGTCCCTCTTGGGATTGAGCTAGAGAAAACAGTTTTTTAACTTGATTGAGAAGTTTTGCTTCCTTTAAAGAGAGCTCTTTTCCCATCTCTGACTCCAGTTCTGTTTTCGCAGAATAGACTTCCGCACCCCAACCAAAACTCCGACAAAGATCTCTAAACTCCGATCCATGATCCGCAATTCCAACGTTCCCATACTTTAAAAAAACCATCATGTGTGCCAATTCGTGTCTTAAGGTATTTTTTAAAAAATGCGCATCGCTATAGAGCAGCTGGCGGTTCACTCCGATCTCAAACAAGGATCGATCAAAATAAGCCACACGCCGTGAACCCATAAAAGGAACGACTGTAAGTTTATAGGTATAATTCTGATAGATGAATCGACTTCGGCGAATGTCGATGTGCATTTCAGATTCAAGAATGGATCTGAGCAATTGCTGCACTCGTTTAACGAAAGCAAGTGTCAAATCAGAATAAACGCCTCTCTCTTCACCTTGAAGAGCCATCGAACGCCTCTTTGTAGTGTCGCACTATCTGTAAACACCTTTCCACAAAATCCGAAGAAGGCTTCTGCCGTAGCCCTTCCACAATCCCATGAAGTTGTGAAAGATTTCGTGCGCCGACAAGAGCATAAGTCACTTCAGGTGCACTTAATGCGGTATTTAAAGCCATCGACACCAACGAAACCCCTTCTTCACCTGCAATCTTCTGAATCTCTTCCATTGCTTGAAATTTCCAGGTTCGGTCCTCTCCCTTCCACCAAGGCGCCCATGATCGCGCATCCGCAGGATCTTTAAATTGACGATCTGGAGTGACTCGACCCGTGGCCACTCCCTTATCAAAGGTGCCCCACCCCATAAAGTCAGTTTTTAACTCACGAACATGTGGGAACAGATGATCCTGAGCACTTTGATCAAATAGGTTCCAAACGCCCTGAATCACTTCAATGGGACCGATCTCTTGTGCCTTTTCAATGTCATCCTTGTAGGTGTTGGAAAGACCAATTTTTTGCACCTTCCCCTCTTCTTTAGCTCGCACAAGCACCTCATAGGCTGCCCGTATGTCATGCCGAGGATCTGGCCAATGGATAAGATAAATATCAATAGAATCCACTTGCAAATCACGTAAGGACTGCTCCAACATTTTTTGAATTTTTTGCGGCGAATAGTCTATGTCTACCCGCTTGTTCCTATCCCAAGTCACTCCCGCTTTGGAAACCACTCTGATCTTATCTCTTAGACCTTGACGGAGAGCCCTGCCAACCTTCTGTTCCGCAAGGCCGAAACCATAAATAGGTGCAAGATCGACAAGCTTAAATCCTAATTGAGCTGCCTCATGAAGCAGTTCCATTGATTCCTGCTCGGAGATCTCACCAAAACCGTATCCCCGGCCTTCCCCACTGAGTGCCGCCCCTCCAAATCCAATGCGACTTAAATCGCTCATGTTACTCCTTTGAGAATCGAATGACTTCGAAAACTCGAAACTCTCTTGAATGTCATATCTGAAAGACGCTCGTAAAATCGATCACAAAACTAACAGTGATTGAGCAAAAAAATTCTAAAAATTCTAGATCGTCACATCTTGCGTAACAAATCCGTCCAATGGACTTGATGTGAACTTATCGATCAGTTTTAGCAGCTTGTGAATTTCATCTAGGCTCTGTTCTTTAATATAATTTAATCTCTGTTCAGTTGAAAACAATGTCAGATAGTACTCTAAGCCATCTTTTAGATTCTTCACAAAAGCAGAAAAATACATGTCGTCTCTTTGACTCAATCCCCATTTCACTTCTTCAAGTTCCTCCAGGAGATATTTCCAATACAACTGAGCTTCCGCAATAAACTGATGGGGTCGATTCTTTTTGATCTGAACAGGAGACGGCCGTCCATAGATGTGATTGATCATGTCTTCAAAAGAGACGACCTTAGAAAAATTCACGATATTGGGTCCACAACAAATAGCCGGCTCTGCCTCACTGTCTATTCCCAATAATTTTGTCGCTCCACCAGCTAAATCATGACAGATACAAGAAGGAGCTAATGCCAAATTCTCCAATATCTGTTTTTGTTCCGGCAAGCCCCCTTCAGATTCCCTCACTGTTTTTAAATGCAACTTTTGAAAGGCCTTAGAAGCTCGACAGATGGGTTTATCAGTATAATCGGTATTTAATTTAATAAATCCTTTGGGACAAGAACTGCCAGGATTGCCTTTTTGAATGCGTATCTCTCTTTGTCGCTCACTGGCCGAATTCATAAGATTCCAAAATCGAATGCCCAAAGGTGACGACTGACTCAACCTCAGTTGACCTTCTTTTACATTCTGCAATTTTTGAAGATGCTCTTCATCCACTCGAGTCACTTCTGGAACCAACAAAAACGGCGTGCCCCAACCCACTTGATCTACATCATAATAATGCTGCAAGAACTCAGATTCCTGATGAAGGCCCACTCCACCTTGAACTGTTATTGCGAAGTTTAGCTGTTCCTTTTCAGGGACTTCTCTTCCTAATTTGTTAACCGCTTGCTGATAAATCGGTGCCAGCGACTCAATAAGCCTTTCCCGTTGTTCTTTGAATTCCTGCAGAATAGGACCCAGCAAATAACCCTGAGTTGCAAAGGCATGTCCTCCACAGTTAAGGCCTGATTCGATTCGATACTCTGAAACCCAAACCCCTTTTTTCGCCAAAAACTTTCCTTGAATCAGAGCCGAACGATAATCACTGACTTTCAAAACAACTTGTTTTTTAAAAAAACCATTTTGCATAAAGAAATCATCAAACTGCGTCACATAACTATAAAGACCAGCGTTCATACCTGCAGAAAAGACCACAGCAAATGATCCTTGGGCCAGAGCCAAACCCCTTAAAGCCGCTAAAGCATCAGCATATTCAGGAGGAAGTAACTCCCCTCCTTTAAAGCGGGAACGATTCAATTTGGTCATTATATTCACATCAATACGACCACAAACCATATTTGCCTTTAACTTTTCCAAGCGAGCTTGCCGTTCTTCTGATAGAGGCATTTCAAGAATCGTTAAAGCCTCCGTTCGAACCTCGCCTTCAGGCAACATCCTAAAGTATTTCCCAAGTTCTGAATCAGGCGTCAAATCTTGGTGTTTCAGCTGCTCAAACTTTTCCGCAACGACATCGTCCAGTAGGTCTAAATAAGCCGTAATCCGACGGGCACGAGAGTCTTCGCTATTTCGATCGATGGGGTCATAAGTTTCTCCAATTCCCTTTAAGTGATACTCTCGCATCTGTTCGATGAGATCGTCATCGACAAGAGACAAAACAGAGTGAACGCCATATGGAGCCGCCACTAGTGCTGAATCAATTGTAAACCCCGTCCCCATAACTGGAATATAAAACTTATGCATTCCCACCTCAGATATGAAGAGGCTGTCACCAAATGGTCAGATTTGGAAATAAAATATTTCAGTTCGATGGAGGCGTATTATGAAACACGTTGAGCGAGAGCTGAGGTATTTTATTTTCAAAGATGGCCGTTTGGCGACAGCCTCATAAAGGGAAATGTAAGCTGCCTAACTATACTGGTCAATCATCTTCCCTTTTTGAAAGAGATTCCAAGAGTCCATTTTTCTGCAAAGCAGCAAAACACTTTAAATTGCCAATTTCAATAGCATTTCCCTTCTGAGATTTCCAATGATAGAAACATAAATTATGTTTGTGATCTGTTTTTACGTCCCCAAAGCGAAATCCGCTCAAGTCAAAGAGGCCATGTTTCAAGCTGGAGCTGGGCAGATAGGACTCTACAGTCACTGTGCCTTTGAAGTTCAAGGAGTGGGGCAATTTAAACCCTTAACGGGATCCATGCCAGCCATTGGCCAAATCGATTCCTTAGAATATGTCGAAGAAGTTAAAGTGGAAATGGCCTGTCAGAGTGAAAAAATTCACGAGGTTATTTCAGCTATGAAAGCCGCCCATCCTTACGAGGAAGTGGCCTTTCATATTATAAGATCTGTTGACCTTTCAGAAGATTAAGCGGCACTTATAATTGTGTCTGAATTTCGAATGAAAATTAATAAGCAGATAAGGGGATTAAACAACCGTCGAAGTGATTTTTTGAGCTAGGATTGACTTGATATGTCGTTTTTGAGCTTTAGTAAGATCGTTGAACTTGGCTCCCCATCCCTCTTTGTAAGGATAAAGCAATTGAATGGAAACCGTCACACCCGGATCGAGTTCCAGTTCATAAACCTCTCCAGTCTGACCTGGCAAAGCACCTTCAACAAAGCACCCACTGAGCGACAGACTTTTTAAACGAAGTGGCTGGCCCGATATCAACACATCCTTATTCACATTGGTTCGTGGACGGAAACCACCGACAATATGATCGCGTTTATCAAGATAAGGATAACGAAAATAGAAAAGGATGATCAATACAGGCAAGTTAAAAAGGGCCGGTACCAAGCGGATGCTCCAAACAGGCCCTTTTTGTGATAGAAAATAATGCATATTGTGAAAAGAGATCCAAATTAAGACAACCATTGCGAAGAACCAACTGGATTTCTTGGGAACCATCAAAGCCGCCCCAGCCAACGCAATAGCCATCAACAAAACCTGTTCCTGTCCTTTTAGCTGCAAGAAGAGACGAATCCAATGGACAGGAGAGTACCAATAAGATTGCCCACTCATAAAGAGCTCCCCCGCCAAATTACCAAATGGTGCCATCAAAAATGCCAGAGAAAGCGTTTGGATAAGTATTGATTTTTTAAGACGAAAACTCTCGACCATATCCATCAAGTTTAGCTTTATTTAAAGACAAAATAACTCTATTTTTGAGCATTCCTCTATCTTTGTCTCAGTCTGAATCATTGTCTTAAAACTTGAGCCATCATCTCCTCATGCTCAAACAGTCCTCGCCAAGCGGGGCGGCCAAAAATGTCCGCACCGCAGCTGCGGAACTGCGCGTGAGGAGATGATGGCTCAAGTTTTAAGACAATGATTCAGACTGAGTCGCCCTGCAAGAAAGTGGGATACCTTTTTTGAAACAGATCCGAATCCGCAAAAGTGTTTTGCTTTGCTCCTGAATAGGCAATGATGATAGCATACTTTAATGGGATATAAGGGTGTTGCAAAACTTCTAATCGTACGCTTTTCAAGCTTAGGTGATATCGTTCAATGTATGAGTGTGGCTCCCTTATTTCGCAAAGCCTACCCTGGAGCGGACATTCATTGGGTGGTTCGTGAAGACCTTTCAACACTGTTAAAGCACTCTCCTGATGTCAATCGCACACATGTTTTGGATAGAAAGAGCGGACTACTTGGATTGATTCGTTTAGCCTTTCAATTACGAAAAGAGGGTTACACTCATATTTATGATGCCCACTCAAATGTTCGATCCCATATTCTATCTTGGATTGTTCACATTCCCCTAGTCTCGTCGGTGCTGGGACAAAAATTCGTGCGCAGATCAAAGCAGAGAGTGAAACGATGGCTTCTTTTTAAGCATCGAAAAAATTTATTCCCCAAGCCCTTTCGGGGGGCTGTTTCTTATTTAACGCCCTTAAAGAAATGGGGGCTTGCCCAGACCCCCATCGCCCAGACGTTAAACATTCATGACACAGCTTATACGAATCATTTAGAAAAAGACCTCAGAAACGGAGTCCTCATAGCTCCTTCTGCGGCATGGGACAATAAAAGGTGGCCAATTGAGTACTGGAAAGAATTGATTGCATTGATGCCAGATTACCATTTTTTTATTTTGGGCGGTCCAGAGGATCATTTTTGTCAAGACATTGCTGATGCGGCACCCGAGCGCGTGACTAATTTAGCTGGCGCCCTTTCTTGGAGTGAAAGTGCCCTTTGTATACAAAAAGGACTTATTCTTATCAGTGGTGACACCGGTCTTTATCACATTGCCGACCTATTAGGAAAGCCTTGTGTCGGCCTCATTGGACCCTCGGCATTTGGCTATCCCTCCCGATCTAGTTCTCGGGTTATTGAAGTCAAACTCAATTGTAAGCCTTGCAGTAAAGATGGACGCGATCCCTGTGGACATCCCCGCAAAAAACATTGTATGACTGCGATCAGCCCTGAGTTTGTCGAGCAATCCCTTCGCAAATTGTTGACTTCTGAAGCAAATCCTACATAAGTGAAGAATGCACTTTTTTCTAATGACTTTATATCGCTGGATTGTCGCTCCGCTTGCTATTTTATTGACAGGTTTATTTTACTTGTTCGGCCACAAAAAGATACGAGCGGGCCTGAATATGCGAAAGACTCAAAATGGAAAATCACCTTGGTCTGGCATTTCCAAAAACGAGCGACCCATTTGGCTTCACTGTTCGTCTGGAGAATTTGAATACGCAAAATCTGTGTTAAGACAATTGAAAACGTCTTTTCCGGAAATCCCTATTTATGTCACATATTTTTCTCCGACTTACAGGAAAGCTATAGAAAAAACTCCTGAAGTGGATCGATCAGGCCCTCTTCCATGGGATCTTCCAGGACCGATCAGTCAGTTCATTAAAAACCACCAACCTCTTTGTCTTTTGATTGCTAGAACGGATCTATGGCCTGAAGTATTATCACAGTGCAAACGCTTTGAAGTCCCGACACTTTTGTTTTCCGCTACTTTACAGAAACGTCCAAAGTTCTTTGACAAACTTGTTAAGTCTTGGCTCTTTCCATTGTTAACCAACATCTTTTGTGTAGCCCCTGAAGACCAGGAAAACATTCAATCTCTATGGTCCCATCCTAAAGCGATGGTTTCAGGAGACACAAGGTATGACCAAGCTCTCTTCCGAATACAAAACAGCCAGCCTGTGAAAGCAAACCTGTTCGAGCAAAAAAGCATCCTTATCGCTGGATCTACATGGAAACAGGATGAAATCGCTTTAATTCCTGGGACCGAGATCTCACTTAAAAATGGGGAATTACATATGATCATCGCCCCCCATGAACCGACGGAAGAACATCTCCATCAATTAGAACAAAGAATTCACGCCGATGGGCTCCATTCTCTGCGTTATTCTCATGCAGAACAATGGAGGGATGAAGAGATTCTTATCATTGATCGAGTGGGACTTCTCGCAGACCTTTATCCATTTGCACAAATCGCTTTTATCGGCGGTTCATTTAAAGGTAGCGTCCATAGCGTTATGGAAGCTCTTGTGACGGGCTGTCCTACTTTCGTTGGCCCCTGTCACAGCAATAACCGTGAAGCTATAGAGTTTCAAAAAGTCAATCTAGGCTCCTCGCAATTCAGTGCAGTAACAGCCACCCACTCTGGACCCGAACTCCGTGAAAAAATCGAGCAAATCGTTCTCGAAAAAAACAATTGGCCTCAATGGAGAAACCAAATTCGCCAGGAAGTGGAAAAAAAATTGGGAGCTAGCGAAAAAGTTGTTCAATGGGTTGAAACCACTCTTTCACTAACTCCCCGTTGAGAGAGGAGTGACCTTGTTAGAAACAAGACCACAACGTCCAAATACTAATATCAATCTTCGTTTTCTATAGCTTGCTGTGCTTCCCGCTCAGCCCGAGCTTTGTCAAATGCACCGGTTCCAATTTTTTTCAGTTCCACATCAACAAACGATTCTTCCGGATCATCTCCCCAAGGATATGAAGCCTTTTCATAAGTCTCATCCAAAATGGTGTACAGTCCCGGAAAAGACGGCGTGACATTTCGATAAGTTCGTTCCAAGGTTCGAATCGGCCAAGCCTCTTTTTTAAGAACTGTACCGGCATCGCTGTCCCAAATTTTTAACATATTTAAATCAGTTAAAACGACATTTCGATAAGCCTTCATGGAGTCGATGAACAGCCGAAAAGCTCGTGCTCCCCGCAACATAAGCAACCACGGATGGTTATAGAGGTCCCCGGAATCCAACATATCGCCTTCAGTAAAGTGCTGCGTAAAGTAATAATATCTTTCCCGAACAGCAATCTCATCTTTTTCAATCTTACCTGAACACAGCATAAATCCCGATGTCATATCACCGATCTTTTGTCCTCGAGCCATGAGCCGTTGAATCCGATCATAAATTTTCAGCTCTCTACGAATATCGTCAGACAAGTTAATAACAACACATTTTTCATGTTCTAAAACCTTGATATCTAAAACGGCCGTCTGCATGACTAAAAATGTTTGTTCACTGGCCACTTTCTGATCTTGACGATTTCTAGCATTATCCCAACTGACACGCATAACCCGTGATCCAAAATCACTCAATACAGTAAGGGCACCCACTGCTAAAACCCCCAATGGCATACTGCCAATCGGAATAAAACCTAATGCCGCTGAAGCACTTGCTCCTGCACTTGAACCTTCCGTATGACTAAGAGACGCATTTCCTGCAATATTAATGTTCATGGATTTACCGCCCATATAGCGATACTCACCTGTTTTTAATATCCTTAGCTTTCGGTCTAAAGTCAGACCTTTTTGTACATCGCCATCTTCAATGGCATCCATACATTTATGGTTGGCATTGATAAACAAAGTTCTCCACCAAGTCTCTTGC
>JAGRAG010000195.1 GCA_020435025.1 Bdellovibrionales bacterium
TAACTAAGTCCAATGGGGAAAGTGTATTAAAAATTCATGATCTTATGAGTGGAAAAGAGCAGGCCAGTTATAGCTTTCAGGGGAGTGTTCATTTTTCCCAACCGGTTGTTTATAATGATTGGCTGTTTTTAAGTACTGTGGGGGAAGGACTTGTGCCTTTGCGGATGATTCCGAATCAGGACTAACATCTAGAGTTGCTGCGATTTGTTAAACTTCAGCTAATAAAAGCGATAAATTCTTGAAAGTTTTCAAGGACTTGGTAGCCTTTGAGTGTGGGTTAATTTAACAACTTTGGCCATTTACTAAAGGAAAAATCATGTCAGAGCAAAAAGCAAGATCGACGGTCACCAAAGCAGATATCGTAGAGAAAGTTTATGACAAGATAGGCTTCTCAAAAAAAGAAGCGTCTGAATTAGTGGAGATGGTCTTTGGCCAGCTAAAAGATGTTTTAAAAGATGGAGATAAGGTAAAGATCTCTGGCTTTGGAAATTTCTTAGTGCGGGAGAAGAAACAACGAATTGGTCGGAACCCACAAACGGGTGATCAAATAACAATCAGTGCAAGACGTGTTCTTACTTTTCGTCCGAGCCAGGTCTTAAAGGCGATGCTCAATGGTGAAGACGTAACAGGAATTAAAGAAGACTGATTCTTGATTAAGAAATAGCTAGATTGTTTCAAGCAACAAGGACTACAGCAATGAATGAAACTCTCGATCTTAGTGATAAAAAAAGATTTGCTCCCTCGGCGGATGTACTACCGACAGAAGTGACTGTTGACGAAGAGCTGCAGAATGCACTGACTTCTATTCCTGAAAAAATGGCTTTTAAAATTGGGGAAGTTTCCGAGCTTGTTGGTGTAAAACCTTATGTGCTTCGTTATTGGGAAAGTGAGTTTGACGCTTTAAACCCCAAAAAATCACGTCACAATCAGCGTGTTTATCAAAAACGAGATGTAGAGCTTGTCATGATGATTAAAAAGCTTTTGTATCGCGATCGTTATTCCATTGAGGGCGCACGTTCCGCTCTGAAAGGTCTAAAAAAGGATAAGAAAAAGGCACAGGCCCTTCAGGAGGCCGCTCATAAAATGGAGTCGATTCGCTTACGAATGGAAGATGTGCTTGATGATATAGGTCGGTTAAGAGCTTTATTTTAGTAGGCGCCGAAAAACCTGATGGGACTTGGACTTCTGTTTCTAAGTTCATTTAATATTCCATTTAGCTTACAATTGTTTTTTTCTTTTTTATTCACAACCTGCTCTCTTTAATTGCGGATTGATGAACAGTAAATTGTCACCGTAGGTCTTTCTCTGTCACAGTCAGTGATACTCTCGTTCATTAGAGATCTCTAGTTTGCCATTTTTAGGGAGAAATGAATTCTTAGCAAAGAAACAACGTGCAGTATGAAGAGTCTACGCAAGGTTTCTTAGTTTTAGGTAAATGGAACTAAACTTGCTTAGTAAAAGTCAATCGGGTCTTGCTGCAGATTCTGAGGAGTTTACGAATTCATAAGGCCGTAGGGGGCGTAGTAAATAGGAACTTATTCAATGAGAATATTTCTAATTTTTATTATTTTATCTATCGCCTAGTTTGAATCGACAATAGCATCCGCTGGTCTGGTCGGTGGTTCTCCGCTTTCGATGCCATCTGCACGTTGTGTGATAGGGGTGGGGTCGAAAAAATCAACTCAAGTCAAAAATAAATCAGAATCTCGTGTTCGTTCATCTTATTTACGTGCGGCTGTGACGGAAGCTACAGGAATGGTACGCAGTCCGTTTAAACTGCTTATGTATAAATGGTTTGGATTTTTTGGGAAAGAGCTTGGACCTTATTTTGGTAAAGAAAAACTCGAAGAGCCACTGTCGGTCGTTCAGCGTTTAGAAGATGTAGCGGAATTTATGTCGCAACTGGATCAATTCCTTAAAGGAAAGGGGCAGCCTGAGAAAAAGATGCGTAACGATTTATTTTTTAAACGCTGGGAGCTAAGTAAAGCTTTTTTAGCAAAAAACTTAAGGATTCCTCTGAACCAGCTTAGTGAGTATGTTGCCTTTTTATCTGGAAGAGAGTTTTTATTCTTTCAGAGAAAAGGCGGTCAATTGATTCCAGTACATCTTTCTGTTGGCGACGGAGGAGTTCAGATGACTCCTTTAGTTCGACAGAGGATTTTACAAAAGGGTAGGTCTCAATTGGAAGTGGAGCTGGAAATAAGTGCCATTGTGCAAAAAGAGTTTCCCTCTCTTTTTGTGAGTTACCGATTACGAAGGCTATCCCAAGGAGCCAATGATATAAAGGTGCCTCGTGATCGCCAGTTTGAGTGGGACGGTTCCTATGCACAGTCTCTCCGGGCAAACGGTGGGTATTCTTTTGGTTTGTTTCAATTGCTTTCGTTTTATCTTCCTCGAAAAGGCATTTCTGTCACACGGGATGGGAGGATTGAGTTTCTCGTTAAAGAACCAATTGCTGCAGCAAGGAAGTATGCTGAGCTTGTTGGCAAAGAGGAATCTTTCGAAAAAGACCTTCATGAATATGTGAGTCGTTATGTCTATCACACCTACTTAGTTAAATGGCTGCAAAAAAATCCTAATTTGATTCACAGATTTTTAAGATCGGCTCACTATCTGAGGCTGGCCCAGCCCTTTGTTGATACCCACGTCTCGTATGTGGGCGCGACTCATTTGGATGTGGCCACGGGAGTTGTCGCGGCTCTCATGTTACGGCGCTTTGAAATTGAAGAGCAAAACATTAGACAAATAGACGAGTCTCCTTCTCTCTTTTTACTAGCAAAGCTTGAAGGGGAACTTCAGGAGGCCCAGTCTTGGATTGTACAAAATGGAACAAGTCTTGCTCCTAAGGATATTCCTGAAATGGTTGCGACGCTGGGGACATCTGTTCCTTTTTCGGCTAAATCGGTGGATCGTCAATTTTTAATTGAGCTTGCGTCGAAAGTGGAACGAAAAGTTTATAAATTAAAAGGAGAGATGGCTCGATGGCCTAAACATCAAAGAGTCAATCGAATCCTTGGTCGTGTGATGGGCTGGAATGTATCTGATAAAGCAAGATCTGCACAGACGGCTTTAGGGCAGATGCTTTTAGCAAAGGATCCTGGTACGGGCGACTTTACGGTCTCTGCCTTTTTCAATCCGGCCCGCGTTGATGGATACTTAGGACGATCTGTGAAACCATTTGCTGAACTTCCGGTGATCCGACCGGCAGCACGGGCTGTTTCGGAAGGGGAAGTGATTGCAATTTTACGAGAAGTCTTAAGTCATGAAAGTTATCAGCAACAGGTTGAATCCATCGTTCGTTGGGCTCCCTTACTGATTAAGTTTCTTTTGTCGAGTCGCAAGGTTTCAGAAGATCTTAGGGATTTTTTAAAACAGACTTATTCCGAAGACTTTATTGAACAGGTTTATAGTCGATTAAATACCAGTACCAATCCGAATGTGATCAGTCGGTTTTTTCCAGATAGTACTTCCGAATTTCAGAAAATGCAGACCTATAGGTATCTTTTTGAGTTTGTTCATGGAGTGACATCTTTGCTAGTGAGGTCTCATCTGCCGAGAAGGTATCACTTGGAGCGGTCGTTTTTAGGTAACTGGCGTTACTATAATTTTTCTCATGTGAATCACAGACAATTGACGGTGGCTCTTGAGGGAGTTTTAAATGCAGCC
>JAGRAG010000196.1 GCA_020435025.1 Bdellovibrionales bacterium
TTCTCATACTCTCTGTAAAAAAAGTACCCTTACGAAACTTCTCAAAACCATTGTGCACAAACTGCGCGTCTTTAAGTCCTGAAATTTTTGCTCCTTCAGAAGATATAACCTGGTTTTTTTCATTTATATGATATTCACGAACAATGTAGGATCCGGTTAAGGAACTCTTTTGGATCAGTAAGCAACGCCGTGCCGCTTTTTCGATAGCGACTTCTTTTGAGGTTCCTTCTTTACGAAAGCAGTAGCCGATTCCATTATCTTCTACTTCGACCTCTCCTTCTTTCTGCGGAGAGGAGGTGAATCCAAAGGAAATTGTCTGTTCATCACTACTTTTTGATGTGATTTCAGTTTTATAAATTGTTCCGTCGTTCATCACCGATTCAATGGAATTCCCATCAAATGTGGTTGAAAGCATCCGAGATTCTCCATTAGGTGTGATAGTTTGTTTTGGAAAAACTGGAGCCGTTTCAACTGCGGCAATACCGACTTGTTTAGGATTACGAGCAGAGAACTTACCGAGGGACTTTGATGATCTCAACTGATGAAGAGTTTTTTCCATCTGTTCCGCAGTTAGATAAGTTTTAGGGGTATGATAAAAGATTTCTCCATGAACGGGTGGTTTTATTAAGTCAGCCATGTCGATAGTCTTTAAATCTAATTCTTGCATCTCCATTTTTCTTTTAACCACATGATCGGGCTCGATGGCTAAAGCTCCTGATACAAAACTAACAACAAGTGCTGCCGACCATATTTTAAGTGAGTTCTTATTCATTTTTCCCCCTATTTAAAGGTGTAAAGAGTGTTTCCCTTCTTATCAGCAACTCTTGGACCTTGAAAACGTGTGCAACCTATTGAATTGACATGGAGCTTATGTCTCAATTTGAGACAGTGACTCTTCAGGGCATTTTTAGTTTTTAAACTGTAGGGAATTTTGACACTTATTTTATTGGATTGGTTTTTGGGTGATTGCCAATGTGGTTTGGAAGGAACGTATTTGTTTATAGGTTAAACCCAATTTTCGCACTATAAACAGGTTCGTCATAGCGGTCCACCTGTAGAGCTATAAAGAGGGACTCATAAAGAGCGAAATTAATTCCAACAAAGGTATGCAGTTGATAAACGGAGGCATTTCTGGAGTTATCTGTAGCTATGAGGTTAAATGTGGTGTCCGTTTCGTCTAAAACAGCTCTTACGAATTTTCCCGTCGAAGAGAGCTGGCCTCCGCCAAAGTAAATAGAAAAGTCTTCAGCGTTTAGACCAATGAGCATTTCAACACCATAGGTTTCGTTGATAAAGCGATCAGCTACGTTGAGACTATTCCCATGAGCCATCAACGACCAGGAGATAGGTAAATAATTGCCTTTATAAAACGTCCAGCGTATTAAACCGCCGAACTCAGACACTTGCGATTCTTTACTATAGGGAATGAAGTGGAAAAAGAGATCTACATCGTTGTAAAGTCCTTTGCCAACAGAGAGTCTCGGAAATTGAAATTCTCTTTGCGTGGATGTTTTATTGCCTAAATGCCCAAGGTCCGTCGTTCGAACGATTTCTAAGGAGAGTCCTAACTCCAGTCCATCGTACCCTCCCAGAGGGTAGGGATCACTCACTAACTTGGTACTTGTTGGAAGCCCCAAAATACGAATGACTTTTTCGAGGTCTGCCTTTTGAAGACCCGTAGGAATCTCAAGAGACCAAGTGGTCCCGTGAAAAAAGAAGATAAGCCCTAGAACTACGAGTTTTAAAGTCATAACCCACTATATTACATAAAGTGGGTACGAGTCTCTTTTTGCTTATTGCGAAACAAGAATTTTGTCGCTCGTTTGCAGCACAAACATATCAGCTTATACTTCCATGAGTGCCTGAAGGGTATCCAGAGCCGTATTGACGCTGCTTAAAACAAATGAGTCTTGGTTAGATTTGGCGAGCTCTTCTAAAATAGGTAGAAAGTCTTGGAAGACCTCTACTTGCGGGTGATGCCCTAGCTCTTTAAGCTTTTCCGGGTCCACGGGAAGCTCTTTTTGAATGTTAATAATGCGATTTAATAGGGAAGCTGCCGTCACAAGAGCTACGGGGCTTGCTGCTGATTTTAGGATAGATTTGATCAGCGGCAGTTGAGAGACTTCCTGATACTTTCGCAATCCCTTTCGAGCGGCATCACGCACTTTGGTGCTTGATTGGCTATCTTCAAGTGAGAAGACGAGGGCGTTAAAACTTGAAATATATAGAGTACTATCGGCAGCGCGAATTCCAAGGAGCTTCATGCTTTCACGATCATCTCTAAGCATTTGACCTATAATAGTGTAGAAAACTTCATCAGATACAGCTTGTGAACGGTGAGCTTCAATAAACAAAGAAGTGTTTTGAAAGTGGGGAGCTTCTAATAAAA
>JAGRAG010000197.1 GCA_020435025.1 Bdellovibrionales bacterium
CTGAGGTTCAAGGATATCCCAATTAATGGAACTTTTCGCAAGACGGGGAGGGGTTCCTGTTTTTAATCGATGAATTCTAAAACCAAAATCACGCAGTTGATCCGATAGGCCCTTAGTTGCCTTTTCTCCAACTCGACCACCTTCAATTTTCTTTAATCCAAAGTGCAAAACGGCGTTCATAAAAGTTCCGGTCGTAATCACCACAGAACTGGAGCGGATAGAAGATCCGTCAGCCAAGTTCACGCCATAAACCCTGTTCTTCTCTAAAAGAAGAGACTTAACCTCAGATTCCAACAAAGTAAGGTTTTCAAGGCCGCTTAAAAATTTCGTCATATAATGTACATACACTTGGACATCGCACTGCGCTCGCGAGCCGCGAACCGCCGGCCCTTTTCTCGCATTCAGCCTCTTAAACTGAAGGCATGAAGCATCTGCGGCACGACCCATCTCGCCACCGAGAGCATCTATCTCTCTGACTATGTGTCCCTTACCAAGCCCCCCTATAGATGGATTACAACTCATGAAACCGATTCGGTCTAAATCATTGGAAATTAAAAGAGTTTTAGCACCCAAACGAGCAGCAGCAGCGCAGGCTTCTATCCCTGCGTGACCAGCGCCAACTACGATAACATCAAAATCCTCTGACGACTTCACACTACTTCCCTAAACAAAACTCTTTAAAAACTCTATCCATAACTTGATCATCGAACTTCTTACCTAATATCTCATGCAGAGCAATAATAGCTTCTTGAAGCTCAAAAGCTAAAAATTCTGGGCTCTCATCGTTATTTAAAACTGAGATGGTTTTATTAATAGACGCTGCTATTTTTTTAAGCAATTCAAAATGTCGATTTTGAATTAGAACAGAAGATTCTTCATTTGTTAAAGAAAGAACTTTTTCTTTTATTAGGTTTTGAACGTTTTCTACCCCAACACCGCTTTTAACTGACAAAGGAATAAGATGTTTTCTAGGAAAAAGTGTTAGCTTTTCACTCCAAAAAGAAGAAGTTTGCTCTAAATATGCATCAAAAAACCCGGGATTCTGGTGCATATTTGTGACATTTTCTGCCAAATCAGCCTTGTTAAAAAGAATCAAAACACTTTCACGATCAAAAGAATCTAATTCAGGAATCCACTCCCAATCTACTTTTTGAGTTAAATCTAAAACAAACAAAATCATATCACTTGATAATAATGCCTTTTTCGCTCTATCCATTCCGATCTGTTCAACAATATCATCGGAAGTTCTAAGGCCCGCTGTATCCACAAAAGTTACCAAATTTCCATTATAAGAAGTTACACCTTCAACAATATCACGAGTGGTTCCAGGAATATCTGTGACAATCGCTCTATCTTCACCCAAAAGCTGATTTAATAAACTAGATTTTCCAACATTCGGTGAACCAACGATACTTACTCGGAGGCCATCGGTGACCACTCGTCCAGACTTAAAACTGGACAATAAACGACTTACTTCCTCGGTAGCTGCTAACAACTTTTCTCTCAATACACTTTTATCACTCACTTCAATATCTTCTTCGGAGAAATCAATATTTGCTTCAAAGTGTGCCTGAACCCAAATCAATTCATCTTCTATGCCTTGAAGCTCTCTGGAAAGCTCGCCCTTTAACTGTCGTAATGCCAACTGGCTAGCTTTTTGAGACTTACTTTGAATCAAAGACAAAACACTTTCGGCCTGCACTAAATCTATTCGACCATTCATAAAAGCCCGATAGGTAAACTCACCAGGCTCTGCGATACGAGCGCCCGCTAGGAGCAATTGATTTAACAACAATTTTGAAATTTGGACTCCACCGTGACATGATATTTCAACCGTTTCCTCACATGTGAATGACCGATTTTTTTGAAAGTAGGTTGTAAGAACCTCATCAAAAGGTTCTCCAGAGCTCAACAGATGTGCGTATCCATAATAAACTTTATGTGTTTCAAGAACTTCAGGTAAAGTTGGAAAAACCTTTCGCGAGATGTCAACAGATTGTGGGCCACTTACCCTTACAACGGATATGCCCCCGGTACCAGAGGCAGAAATTATCGCGCAAATAGTGTCTTCATCACGTTTAAAAGAAAACATGATTTTTTATGACATCGAAGGATTAGATGCCCTATCAGAGTTGCTATTTTCTTTTACTGGAAAAATTTTAATTTTTTTATAAAGACCATCTCCAATCGAGCGACTTTTTACACGGCCATCTTCTGCAAGATACTGGTGAATCACTTTACGTTCTCTAGGCGGAAGCGCTCGAAAATAAACAGGCTTGCCTTTATCAACAGCAATTCCTTTTAGTTTATCCGCTAACTCTAACAAACTTCTATTGGCTTCTTCACGATACCCATTACTATCAACTACAACAGACACTCTTTCTTCTGGAAGATGATGTTGAATAGCCCGTTTTAAAAAAAGCTGGATCGCATCGATCAGCTGTCCTTCTTTATCAGTAAGAGCATCTTCATCGGCACCTACAAGCTCTACAGAAATTTCACGTTTTTTTTCTGTGAAACGGACATCATACTGTAGCTCAAATCCAGCTACATCGATTAGATCATCTAATAAATCTTTGACCAATTCGGCCGCGGGAGATTTTCCTTCCCCACCACTTTCTTTAGAACCAAAAAGTTTCTTAAAGAATCCTGTCATTTTTTACTCCTTCTGTTCAATAAAACGAAATTATGCGTTAGCCGGCTCTTCTTTGTTTCTCATAAAAAAGGCCTGCTGACCTACTGCAAATAGCGCACTCACAAACATATATAATGTTAACCCACTAGGTAATGAAACCATAAACACCATAAAAATAAGAGGCATAAACAACATTACCTTTTGTTGAGCCGGATCCATCTGAGTAGGAGTCATTTTTTGTTGTAAGAAAATCGTGATCGACATTAAAACTGGCAATACATAGTATGGATCTTTTAAACTTAAATCATGAATCCATAAAGCAAAGGGCTCTTGGTATAACTCAATACTTTGCCCAATCACCTGATATAAAGCTATAAAGATAGGAAATTGCAACAACATGGGCAGACAACCACCAAGAGGATTGGCATTAGCTTCTTTCATAAGAGCCATCGTTTCTTGATTTAACTTCATTTTATCATCTTTATATTTCTCTCGAATGCGTTTTAAATCAGGTTGAATTTTCTGCATCCCCTTCATCGACTTATAAGACATTATATTAAACGGAAGAACGATTAATCGAACAAGGATCGTTAATAAAATGATTGCTACACCCCAGTTGCCAACAACTTCGTGAAAGCCTTTCATGATTTTTAAAATCACACGACCTATTACGCTAAACATTCCAAAATCAACTAATGAAGCCATTTGTTCATCAATAGTCGTAAGCAAATTAAGTGATTTAGGCCCAGCAAAACCAACATATTTAACACTAAAATCGCCAGTTTTACTTAATACTGTGTGGGTCACTGACCCCGTCATTTTATTTTGCTGGTCCACCTTCGCCTTCACTTCCGGCATCACATTAGATTTATCTAAAACAGCTAGGGAAAAATATTGAGAAGATAGTCCAAAAAGGCGAACTTTATCATAATTTTCGGAAACAGCATTATCCGCTTGAATATAAACACGATCCTCTTCGTCATCATGACTCACAAAGAACTCTTGGTGCCCAATGGAAGGCATAAAGAAACTTCCACCAGCATCTTTGTTAACCAAATCAGCCAATAACGTCTCAACTCCAAGAAAATTTTCTTCGGCACCATTTACAAAGATTTGTGTATCAAAAGTGTAGTTAGAAGAATCAACAACAATAGTCTTTGTAATCTCTAAACTTCCTTTTCTTGCCTTTCCAACAAATTTCGTTTCACTTTCTCTTTCAACCTTAAAATCCAGAAGTTTTCGGTGCCCAATAAGACGGGTACCAAAAAGAAACTCATCCGTGGCCTTTCCCACCTTCTTAGCCTGCCCATCTCTATCTTTATAAGTCTTAAGCTGTATGTTTTGAATGCCCATCCCTTTAGATGAGAGCGAAAAAGACCATGTTCCATCTTCAAATTGAAAAGAATGCTCTGGCACTTCTTCGGGTGTTTGACTCACCTTATTGACTTCTTTATTGGGAGCCACTGCACCTGAAACAGCCGTTGGGTCTTCAAGTGAAGATGATTTTGAACTTTCTGATTCTTGAGAAACCGTTTTTTCTTGCTGCGGTTTGTAGGCGTCCGGATATTTATTTTGCAGATGAAACTGCCAACCAATCCAAACTCCACCTAACAGAAGTATAGCAAGTAATGTTTTTGGATCCAGAAAAGATTGTTGTTCATTCATAATAGGGAGTCCTTATGAGGGCAGCACTTTGGCTCGGGAACGGGGTCTGGACCAAAAGGCCCAAAAGGATGACACTTACTTAGCCTCTTTGCCGTTAACTTTAAGGCCGTCCAAGGTTCATGCACACGAAATGCCTCTTCGGCATACTCGGAACAAGAAGGTTGAAATCGACAAGCACCTCCAAAATACGGAGAAAGAATGCTTCGATAAAAACCAATTAAAAAAAGAAACAAATATCTCATGTCACCGCTGATCGTTTTTTTAACTTTAAAAAAGCCGTTTCAAAGCAAGTCTGAAAATCTTGATGACTGAGTTGTTTGTAAAAATCTTTATCTTTTTTACGTAAAACAAAGTTTACATCCAAGTGAGAATTCTCAAGTGCCTCCGAGTTGTGACGTATAAATTCACGACACCACCGTTTAAAACGGTTTCGGGCGACAGCATTTCCGACATACTTAGAAATCGTCCAACCATACCTGGTCTCTCCAGTTTCAGAAGATGTGTAATTAACGATCATCCAATGACAAGGAAAGACTCTTTGTCCTTTATTTTTTAGATTTTGAAAATCTGACTGGCGTTTTAATATGGTTGGAAGTTGATTATTTCCCACCAATAGTTACCGAAAGGCGCTTTCTACCTTTCGCTCGACGACGGTTGATTACTTCACGGCCATCTTTGGTTTGCATGCGAGATCTAAATCCATGGGAGGTTTTTCTTTTACGTCGCCTAGGCTGATACGTTCTTTTCATAAGTATCGAACTCCGAG
>JAGRAG010000198.1 GCA_020435025.1 Bdellovibrionales bacterium
TACGGCAAAGAAATCTTCAAGACTTTTTATTTTATCCCCATCCAATTCATATATCTTTTTCATTTGTGAGTATCCTTTAATAACCATCGAATTTCACCATTTGCATCTTTCTTATAAAGAAAGCGTAATGGAGATGCATTTCGATTATTTGGGACTAAATCCAAGGATGTCCAACCCTTTAAGTCTCTTGTAAGTTCATGTGGCTCTAATTTATTTATAAAATCTAGCGCCTTTTTATCGCCTTTTAGAGCATTTGGTAGGTTTTCCATTATATCCCAAATATTACCCCTAAGGTCCCTAGGGACCTTTTCAAAAAGGTCTGCTCCATCTAAAACGGCTTTTTCTGGTCTCATCCCACGAATCAAATCAAGAGCTTTATCTCTGCCTTCCCCTATAGCTCCCCGTTCAAGATTGGGATATAATGGTTTTTTCAACCATCTCGTAAAGTCTTCTAAAACATCCTTCGTCCGAACCCCGATTCTCTGAACGGTGTCAACAAAACTCTGCAGTCCCTCTTTTGACTTTAATCCAATACTTTTTGCACCATTGTAAATTGCGTCGGCGATCTCAATAGATTTGGCTGACAGAGGCGTTCGCTTGAGATACTTAGAAAGATGACCACCCACTTCGATGGATTTTTGAACTAACTTACCTGATCTAATATAGGTGCTGGCCATTCCGACGGTGAGCCATCCTGCGAAAGCAAAGCCTCGCTCTACAGGAGTCAATGCCCTACCCGTTATCATGTTAATTCCTGTAACAGACTCATAGGCGCAGCGCAGTGTTCCGGTAAGAGGATCAAGACCCACAGCTATATCAGCGAAGGCCTTTGCATATTCATAGTACACTTCTGCCGTAGCCCGATCACCATCCACTAAAGCTTGATTCCCCTGGTTAACAGAGTAAAGACCGGCCGATTTGGCTTCTTTGGTTTGAGGAGACATAGGATGGGATCGAATGAGATCTTGTTGCACCTCTGAAAGCTTTTCTTGCAGATCTCGATCTTCATGTCGAATCTCGGCAAGAGATATCCACTTTATTGGTTCTTCTTCTTCAACAGAATTCAATGAAGCGTTAAACTCTCCTTTTACTTTATTGGTCTCATCATCAAGTTCGGCGGCGTATTGAGCCAGTTCCTCTCTTTGCAGGGAGTCTGAACGTTTCATTTCATTGCTTGATTCGTCATACATTTCCTGAGTGACGTTCTTTTCTGTCTCTAATCGATTTTGGTAATGCTCTTGTTCTTGCTTAAATAGTCTTTGAAAAGCTCTGTCCACAAGATAATAGGGATCTCTGCCGCCACGAGCTTTTTTTATGTCACTTACTAAAAGCATTTGCCTGATTTGCGCTTGAAAGGCTTTATCACTGTTGTTGTTGATATCCTTTTCTTGACCGATCTCTTCTTTAGTTTTGGCCCATTTTTCAAGCTGTTTCAAATTCATTGATGCTGCGGTTTTCGCAAAGTCTTTGCCAACTGCTGATACGTTTTTGGCCATGTTTTGAATTTGCTTTTGCAAACGAATTTCGTAACGCTTTGAAAGGAGAACAGAACTAATTTGTCCCGCCAAACGATCGATTTCTTCTTTTAATCTTTCCGCTAACTCCACTCGTCGAGAAAGGTTCTGTCCATTTTGTATGTCAAATTGTAAGCCTGTTCCAGGGCCCCAACCTTCATGGCCGGAAATAGATTTATTAAAATTCTGTACATTTTCTTGATATTCCTGATTGGACTCAATCTTATTCGGAGGTGTTGGTTGGTTGGCCTGAGGATGACTTTCGTGTATCGTTCCTTGCGGGCCTTCTATTGTCCAGTGCCCTGGCTCTGTCATAACCAAATTGGGCTGTTGGAACATCTGTGGAAGTGATCCTGTATTCGGTGCCAATAAACTGCCTGGAATCCTTAGATCTGCGACCGAGGTGCTTAGTAAAACCAGGGAAACAATAAGTATCAAGATCTGTCGAGGAGTCCTATTCACTTTTTCGACACCTTATTGGCGTGTTGATCTAATACATAGAGAAAATGTTCTGAAAAGTTTCCTTTAAAGCACTCCAGTTTTATGGTCTCATCTATCGACTGATCGCACTGATCCTTATAGTATTCAGCGAGTCTTTCAATATGAGTCTCGTTTTCGACAATTTTCCGGACTTGCTCTACTAGGGGTGTTAATTCTTTTTCCTTTTTAGAAAACTCGCAATTGGCCCGATACCAGGATAGTTGTGATAAATGGTCGTTGAACAAATTCCTAGCTCCTAGTGCTAAAGAAACACTCTGCCGCTGTTTCGAGCTAAGAGCCAGCCACTTAGTTGATAGGAGTTTTTGCGTCAAAATTGGCTTGCTAACTCTGCATTTTAGTTGATCTACATTTTTCTGGATTCTTTTCTTTGATAGCTCTCTTTGATGCAATTCAACTAAGGTCCGTTCTCTTTGGTCAATCTTTGCATGGATAACTCTAAAATCCTTAAGAGTTGTTGCATATCTTTTTTGAACTTCCAGACTTTCTTTAAATAAGGTCAAGTACTCTTCGGATCCTTTTTTTGAAAAATCATACTGACTCAAACTATCAACAAAAGCGGAATGAGAGAGCTTTTTAACATTGATGACATCTAATGTTGTTGCAGAAAGTTTCAAACAATCTGGAGACCTGACTTGGCCGCCGGACGACTGACAAGAAATCCGCACCCGATCGATTAAAGCAGAGATCTTTTTTTGGTCTGTTAAGTATTCATAGTATTTTTGGCGGATAAAGGATGTTTTACGGAGTTCGGATTCGAAATTATCCCGAAGGCTCTGTCTGGCCTGACTAAGAGCGTGTGCTTGGTCTGCGAGATCATCGGCAGGAGCCTGAAAAAAGGCTCCCACTAAGATGAAAATAGAAAATATGTTTTTCATAATTGAAGGATCCAATTCCGACTCCGCTTCTCTGAAGCTTTTACCGACTGAGCGCGTTCAGCGCACTTTTTGTGCTCCCAAAATTTTGCTCCTTTTTCATCTTCGAGTTGCTTTAAACGACCTGAAAGAGTGACTGTCAATTCCCTAGAAGAACGCATTTCAGACTGCTTCGCAGCTAAATCTATTTCATATTGATGAACTTTCTCGTCCATCTTATGTAGCTCAGCTGCTTTCGCATCTAAGACCGTCCTTGCCGCTGAAATAATTTCTTCAGTTCCTTTTTCTGTATCTGACCAGTTTTGAATATGCTCTGTCACTTCCTTTAAAAATCCTCTTAATATGTCGTCCATTGCCGCCATTGTCTCAGTGCTGACTTGATGATTAGATCTCAATGTTGTTGTAAAATCATCAACAATCTCCACTACCTGAGGATCTTCTGGGTGATATCGACGTGCATAGTCTTTTAGATAAGCTGCTGTGATCTCCCAGTAAGATGACAAGCTCTGACTTAGATTCAACTCTCTTCCGTATTTTAGAGCAAGATCAGCCTGTTCAAGCCCCTGAATAAGGAGCTTTCTTTGAATTTCAACTATTTGCAAAAATGGAGTAAACGTATCTAGATCTAATTTTAATTCCTCTTGTCTTTTCTTTAAATCAACAATTGTTTTTTGCTTTTTAACGTAATCAATGTTTTGAGTTTGCATTTGTTCTGCAAGAGTGTCGAGCTGACCTTGGACCGCAGAAATTTCGTTAACTATCCCTTGGAACTGACTCCATTCCGTTGCACAAAATGACGCTGTGGAAATTCTTGCCCAAAAGATCTGGCTGACAAAAATAATAAAAAATTTTGATAGTGATAGATTCATAGAAATTCCAAACTGTTGTCGCTAAAACGAACTAAATCTACTTAACGTTTTCTTCACGTTGATAGAAACGAGTAATAGAAGCCGTCTATTTGTTCGCATCAAAAGCAAGTAAGATGCCAGGTGTTACTTAGTTAAACGAGTGCCTTTTTTTCCCATTTTCCGGTTTTTCACATTCAGGGATCGCTATTCAACTCACCTCTTTGAGATCAATTTATAAATTTGTCTATTTTCTTAGACAGAGCGTCCTAAATGGTCACCTTAGATCAGGGCGAGTCGAAAACAAAAAGACACCAGTGCTAATGATTGGTGCCTACGTTCAGGTATCTATATTTGTGAACATTGGCAGTATAAAATTCGGACAGAGGACCGAGATTCGAAAGTAAAAAAATACTGGTACCTAATTATTGTTTTAGGTAGTTGTAGTTGGATTCTTTTGGGAAGGAATCGAGGTATTTGCCAGTTGTGGCGATGGAGGAATGACCGAGAGTGTGTTGGACGACATGGATGGGAGCGCCGTTTTCGATAGCGTGAGTGGCTGAGGTGTGGCGGAACCAGTGGGGAGATACGGGGCGACCTATTTTGGCTCGGTGGGCGGCCTGCTTGATGATCTGCCAGGCAGCAACGGCACTGATGGGCCTATCGGGAACTCCGGGACGAGAAAAGAGAAACGATTGAAGGAATAAGTTTTCTGAATCAACGTAGGCGACCACTTCTTGGTGCAAATCAGCACCGATAAAAATAGAGCGAATTTTTCCGCCTTTACCCACAACGACGATTTGATAACCGTCTTGGCGTTCTTTAAAGTGATCTAAAGTCAGACTTAAGGCTTCAGAAATTCGAAGGCCCGAGTAATAAAGAAGCTTCATAAGAATTTTATTGCGATGAGTTTCTTCTAACGAAATCATGCGATCTAACTCGATACGGGTTAAAATTTTTGAGGCTAAATTATCAGAGATTTTGATGGGGTCTAATATCTGTGCTGGATTTTTTGAAATATAACCACTTTTCTCGCAAAACGTCAGCAGGGAACTTATTGCATCTCGATAGAACTTTAAAGTGGTCGGTTTTTGCTTTTCTTTGCTTTTAATAAATAAAATTAAGTGGCCGACTTCGAGAGACTGCAAAGTCAGAGTGGGAAAAAGAAAAAAAAGATCGCGAAGAGCTCTTTTGTAAGCTGTTCGTGTGTGTGGTGATTTCTGCAAGAGCCAGGAGGAGATTAAAACAATTTCCTTTTCAGGCAATCGTGAGACCTTAAAAGCCAGATCGGAGGAAAACAATGAGCTCTGTGAAAGCGATTTCATAAAAGCAGTTTAGCATGAAAGTGTGTAAAATGATTAGCTGTGAACGCGCTGTTGCGTAAGCTTTTTCTTTGGTTTGGTAAAGGCGTAAAAGCTAGTTGGCAGGCCCTGTGATATGGGTTTGAAAAAGGCAGTTTCATAGATATACGAATTAGGACTCGGACTGTGCCGTTGGGAATGACAGATTAGGAAAATCGCATTGTTTGTCAGGCAACCATAAAAAAACGGCCTTCATGGCCGCACAATGAAATTTAGATTTTAAAAAGAAATGGTCTATTTCTACGAGACCGTTCTCTTATCTTGAGCCACCGCCATAACTTTGGGCACTTTGTGCG
>JAGRAG010000199.1 GCA_020435025.1 Bdellovibrionales bacterium
CCCTTACCAGCAGGTTTGGTTGTAAAGAAAGGCTTCTGAATTTCCTTTGCAAGACTTTCAGATAGTCTAGGGCCCGAGTCTTTAAATAAAATTGTGAACTTGTTTTTTTCTATGTTAGCGGCAATTTCTATCCACCGTTGATCTTGTGTTTCTATGGCATCTATCGCATTTGTAATCAGGTTCACAAATACTTGAGTGATCAAAGTTCTATTACAGAAAATTTCGGACCTTTCCGCATTAGGGATATAGTTCACTTTTATTTTGGCCTTTTGAAGTTCTTTCCGGCAATGTGCAATGGATTCTAATACGAGTTCGTGGATATCATGTTTTTGATGATCTGTTTCATGGCCCATCCTCGAAAGGGATTTCATGCCCGAGATGATTTTTCCTATTCTTTCAACGGCATTTTTTTGTCTATTTATGACTTCTAGAGTCTGTTGTACGGAATCTGGTCTGTTTGTTTTGAGAATTTTAGGAATAGTAGATGTTGTGCTACTTATAATAGAAAGTGGATTGTTAATTTCATGGACGATGCCGGCGGCCAAGGAACCAATCCTTGATAGATGTTCTGACTGTATGAGTTGATTCTCTTGGTCCAGTAAAGTTTTCCTAGAATCTATATTGACCGATTCCCAAAAGAGAAACTGTCCAAGTAAAATAGCAAAGGCGGAAGCGATAAATATGACATGAAAGGTTTGAGCTAATTGGGGAGATAAAGTGACAAGGCCAAAGTGGCTTGAAAAATACTCGAAATACAAAAACCCTAGTACAACAATTAATTGTGAAGCAAATCGACTTTTAGTGCAGTCTTTCGGAAACAGTAAAATAGGTAAGCCGAGCATCGACAGAATCAGATACTGATATCCCTGGTTGGATTTGAATGCTAGTCCAGCAAGAATTGTAGCTATTATGACAGTGAAAACTGCTAGAGGAATTCCCGTTCTGAAGTTTCCGTGTGAGTTGAGTTTGTAGCTAAAATAAAACGCTAATAAAATAGCAAAATCACAAACTAAAGGAATCCATAATTGAGATAAAAGATTTACTGATATGAAAACAATCAGAATATACGAACCCATGAGCATCAACCGATTGGCGGTTTTAATGCGAAGGTAATCAATGCCAGAGACTTCTTTTGGAATCCCCTTTTCGGCAAAGATCTCGAAATGATCTTTTACGTACTGCCATCGAGACATAAGTTTATTATAATGCGAATGTTATAATTTAAACATGTATTTTAAGAAAAGATTAAGGCAAGACGGTAGGATTGCATCTGTTTTTAGGTCACAAAGAAAAAATAAAAGTTTGAACTATTTTGAGACGCTATTACGGCATCGCCATCTTTTACTTTTCTGATTCCAATAGACCCTTAGACCATCTAACCATTTCCATTTTGAAGCAAGTTGGGTCAACCAGCTGCGATCTCTTGAGTGTTTTTGAAGCTCAGAAGAGAGAGTCTCTGGAGTGACAGTCAGTGAATCATAGAGTCCATGCTGGTACTGTATGTTTTTAAC
Source organism: Bdellovibrionales bacterium (assembly GCA_020435025.1). GTDB lineage: Bacteria > Bdellovibrionota > Bdellovibrionia > Bdellovibrionales > UBA1609 > JAGRAG01. The sequence continues at coordinate 1,512 of JAGRAG010000199.1, forward strand.
TTCACTAAGAGGAATGCCTTCGTGGAAGACCAGTGTTCGTGGTTTTCTATTTGGGAGAGCTCTAGAAGCAAAGTACAGACCGAATTTAAAAAAGGCTTCTGCTTTTAGAAATACCCAAAAAGCGGTAGACATACCTGCCCCATTTAAAAATCCACCGATTTGCATTCCTAAACCAAAAAGTTGAAACAGTGCATATTCTGTCTTAGGGCCGATATATCCTTTTCTTCTAAGAGTTCGTACTCCCTGCCCGCCTGCGGCTCCAGAGATTCCTCCAATAGTCATGCCGCCTAGAATGTTCTGAGCAAAGTCCATGGACAGTGGGCTGTGTATGGTGCCCGTGGTGTCAGCTGCATAGCTAAGAGCTCTGAAATAGGCTCCAGCAGAAATAGCGATTAGATTGTCAACGACAAATGCCTTTAGTACCGGAGTCTGATTGTAGAATCGAGTGGCTTTATTCAAGACAACACTGTTTTTTACAAAATTTGGACGCCCAAGAAGATGGCGACCCTTCCAGGCCTCTACACGATGGCCCCAGCGGGCAAAAAATACGTCCAAAAATAATGACATTGCAGCCTGTGAGTATCCATAAATATTGGCTCCTGTACTTGGTATCCAAAAACCGATACTCATTATAGATTTGCCAATTCCAACAAATGATCCAACAAGCATAATTCTCTGTTCGGTTGGCCATCGCTTCCAATGCTTCATCTCTTTAAGTGAATCTATGATGTGGCTTTTCCAGTTACGAAATTTCTCTAGAGTCAATTCGATAGAAGCTTTCCATTGAGATTTTGTTTCAGTATCCACATCGAGGCGATCGATCTCAGTGCTCACCTCTGCAGCAGCTTTATAAAGGAGTTCGACATCCAAAGGAATGAGTTCTATCTGAGCAGAAGTGCCCTTTTTAATTTCTAAACTGTCAATGACGGTTTTTTTAAAGGCGGCCCGCTCGGCTGTGGTTAGGGACTGAGGAATAAAAATTTTAAAAACATGGTCCGAATTCTTATCCAGTTGAGGAGAAAGGGAGCCTTTAAAGTCTTCCATTTGTCCTAAACTCATGGATAAGAAAATACGACTTCCATCACCTTCTGTTTGCAGTGTATCTGTAATAACTGTCGTGGCACTAAGTGCCAAGCAAGAAAACGAAAATAGGACCACGAGGATAAGAGCACGTAATTTCATCACTTTGAAAGGTCCGACGTTTTTTAAAAAAAAGCTATTGTTGAATTTTCAAAGTGAATTCTATACAAAATTTGAGACTTACATTCAATTGTGGTGTTCTGTGGGTTCAATAAAATCGATAGAATAATTTGTGTGAGTTTCTTTCTGGAGCTTCTTATAAATGGCTTAAATGTCTGGTTGAGTGACGATTCAGAAGATTTGAAAAAAATATGGAATATTAATAAGTTAAACTAATGATATGTCAGAGTTGGAAGCTTAGGGCGGGAGTTTAAAGCTCTGGCTTTAGAATTGTCTAATTTTTATACAAAGAGGGCTAAGAGTGGAAAGAGAACTGTCAGCAGGTGACGAGTTTTTTTGGCCCAAAATTTGAATGACTTATTTTATGATTCAAGCTTTTAAATCAATGCTTATTATTTTGCTCCTAACTCGTCCCTTGGCCTATGCGGGAGAGTGTTTACCTGCTGTAGAAAGTAAGTCCATTTTATCTGCACAGGAAATTTTAAATGCTCTTTCTCCACGCAGCCTTTCTGTCTGGATGCTCTCGAATGCGACAATTGAGCGGAAGATCATCAGTGACTCGCAAGGTGTGGCACAGCCCGGCTCCTATGCAATTGCAAAGATGGTGATCAATCGGAACTTGGAAGAGCTTAAGGGAACCTTTGGCTCTTTGTTGCAGGGTCACTTTCCGGGAAATCCTGTTGTTCCAGGGGTGATTCAAGCCAAAATGATGGCACAGGTGGCGACATTTGTTTTAAATCTAGCTAAGTCTGAAGTGGGTGGGAAAGTGAAACCCGTTCGAATTTTAGAACTTGGTGGGTTTCGATTTAATGAGCCTCTCTATCCAGGAGCTCATATCAATATCCGAGTGGAGCTTCTGAGGTCCGAAGAAAGTAATATGGTGTTCAAAGGAACTATTGAACAAGATATAAGCTTGGAAAGCAAGATGGAAAAAGTGGCAACTGGTGAGTTCACCGTATCATTAGAGAGATCGGATCCAGGATTTAAAAGTATAAACTTGGTGGACTCTCTGATACTGGGAACGGAAAGACCGCTCTTGACTCGTGATCAAGTACGAGAATTTCTGCCACACAGAGATCCTCTTTTGCTTATAGATACAGTGCTGTCTTATCCACAAAAAGAGAAATTGGTAAAAGGAGACCGCATTGTTGCTGAACTCACAACCACTCAAGACATGTTAGTTATGGATAAGTCTGATTTTCATCAAGGGGTTGTTCCAGCAGATATTCAAGTTGAGATTATGGCTCAGGCGTCGGCCTTTGTTTTGTACAATCAGTTTCAAAACATTCGAAATAGTGGTCAGGACCCTCAAGTTAAAGTTTTGTTGACTGGTATTAAGTCGGCTCAGTTTTTCGAGTCTTTGATAGCCGGTCAACGTTTGATCGTGAGTTCAGAAGTTGTTAACTCCAAAAGAGGAATGATGACGTTTGATGCTGATATTCGCTTACCT
>JAGRAG010000200.1:0-2411 GCA_020435025.1 Bdellovibrionales bacterium
GTCAGTTTCGGGTAGGGCTGTTGATGGGGCCTCTTTCTGTCGTTAGAAAAACATAAGTGATTACAGATATTTAAATTGCTCTTGGCGGCACTGCAATTGCCTTATAGATCGGTATGAGAGCAAGAAGATCAGGACATAAAGTATGGGTGATTGCCTGTTTGATTGTATTAGGATCGGCGGTTCTTACGGCATGTGGCCGTCATGTAGAACCTGAAGAGTCGTGCAATTTCGTTCAAAATGGCCAGAGCCAAAGAGTCTCTTGGCAAGGGCGGACCCCGGTAAAGCTTTTCGTACATGAGAGTGTTCCCAGTGAGTATTTTGATTCTATTCGTGAAGCCGTTAAGGAGTGGAACCGTCAGCTAAAGTACGATGCCTTAACGATTATTAGTTTTGGCAACACCGGAGAAAATCTGCCGAAAAGAGATGGGTACAACGTGATTTATTGGATCAAAAATAGTTGGGACCTTGATCGATCCAATGAACAAGCCCGAACCACAGTTTATTGGAGTGGGACTCAGATTTATGAAGCGGATATTCGCATCAACGATTACAATTTTGATTACTTTGTTAGTGAAGAGGATAAAAGCTACAATAAAGTTCACCTTAAAAGTCTTATGGTGCACGAGTTAGGGCACGTTTTAGGGCTTGCTCACAATGATTCTCATGGAAGTGTGATGAATGTTTCACTGAGTAATGGCGATGTGCGTGATAAGCTTTCTGTGGAAGACAAGGACTCCATTGCATGTGAGTACGGATCCTGATGAGAAACTATGTAATAGTTCCAAAGTGGAACCAGAAGTTCGAGAAGTTTAAAGTTGTAAGATAATTTAAGTTTTGGTGGAAGCACCTTTTGTATACGATAATTGTTTGAGACCTAGGTCTTGATGAAGAGATGAGGAGACAAGATGGCACATATGAATCCCACTGTTACGACGGATAAGATCCTTACTGGCTCTTTTGCAGGTAACTCTATGGCCACTCCATCTACGGAAAGCCCAGAACAACCCTCTTTGGAGAGGGAGCAAGTTGTCAGCGAGTTAAGTGTCTTAGATCAGCTCAACGCCAATCTGTATCAGTTAGAAGATCTAACGGGCCGAATGCGATTTATAATGAGAGAAGTTCATTCCCTCATTCGTAAGTAACATCAAAAGTCCCTATTTGCTTTTTGCTAACCAAGGGGCTTATTCCTTAGAAGTTTAGGTATTATAGTCGTTAGAATGCCCTCGTGATAATCCTTTTGAATTTGATCGGACTGAACGGGCTGGTCTAATAAAATTTCTTCCCGAAAAGATTGATAGTTGTTTGTCGAGGCCGTTCTTCCATCTTGTTCGACACGATCTTCAAAGGCTCTTTGGCCGGATACGATAATTTTGTCCTGTTTCACGATAACGTTAATGTTTCCCTTTTCATGATTTGGAATCTCTGTTTTTAAAATATAGTGACTGTTGTTATCGATCAGTTGTGTGGGCACTCCATGTAAAGAGTAAAAAGGGTCGTCTTTTTTCTCAGTAAAGTGATTGCTCTGCTTCAATTGATCTGTTTTTTGTTTTGTAAGGGCTTTCGTAAAAAGCGTTTCTTGGGTTTGAAGTATCTGTTCGTTTCTTTCTTTGTTAGTCACATATTTGTTTTGGAATTCTTTCCGCTGATTCTCTAGGGCACGGTTGTTGATATGATCAATCTGTTGCATCTGTCGATTTTGGTCTTCTAAGGTTTGTAGCTTTTTGTCCTCATGCTCTCTATTAATGACTTTCAATTCTTTTTCGTGTGTGGTTTTTAATCTGTTTTCGACGTTCTGTTGTCGATCTTTTTCAAAGGCGAGTTCTTTATCGCCTTTTTTGTGTATGTCCTGAAGACGTTCTTTGTATTCACCTTGTGTTTGTAGGGTTGCCTTTTCTCCTCGTAGTTTTTCATTTTTAACTGTAAGTTGATTTTCTGTTTTTTGTTTTTTGAATTGATGGAGCCCCTCTAGTTTTTCTTTTTCACGTGCTCTGCGTGCCTGCTCTTTTAGGTGAGCTAGATTAATATGCTGACTTTTCACTTCAGATTGATAGGCAATATCTTGTTGATCTTTTAGGCTTTTAAGGCGAAGGTTTCCATCTGATTTGAGGCGTGAGTAGTCGTTCTCACTTTTTAAGCGCATTTGCTTTACTTGCTTTTGGTGCTCATTTGCTAGAATTTCTTTTTCGTTATAGTAACCTTCAGCAATTTTTCTTTTTTCTTTATTGGATTTATCTTGAAACTCGCTGATGGATTCTTGATATTGCTTTTGAATGTTAGTGCGTAGCTCTTGTTGGCGGTCCTGAAACTTCTGTGTCTGCTGTTTTTCTTGGGATTGAATTTGTAGGGATCGTTGTTTTTCCGTATCTAAAACCTTTTCAGCATGCTCTCTTTCTTGATGGAGAGCTTCTTTG
>JAGRAG010000200.1:2435-3232 GCA_020435025.1 Bdellovibrionales bacterium
AATTCTCTGTTTGGCTTTTCTTTTGGGTCTGAATTTGCCTGATGTACTGGGTGCGGTCTCTTTTTAGTGTATCACCATATTGATTTTTAGTACTTTCGAGTTCCTGCGACTGGCTGCGGCGTATATGATTTACGGCGGCTTCGTGATTCTCTTTTAAATCTTCTACTTTTTTTGAGTGATCTTCTTGAATTTGATGAATTTCACTTTGTTGGGACTGCAGAAGGTCGGAACGACGGCGACGAAAATTATCGTTGAGTTCCTGCAGCTGCGCTGCCTGGTCTGCTTGTCTTTGTTTGATCGCATCAGCCATGAAGCTCTCCTACAGTCTCTTTTAGAATAACACAGGAGACTTTTGATAGTCGCTTAAGGAGCGTTGTTTTTAGGCTTTGGCAGAGTGGCTAGGTCTTGACCTTGATCGGGCTTTGGGCAGTATTTCTGTAGATGATTGGTTCGATCCCAACACATCCACGAGGTGACATAGTTGACGACCTCTCCGGACTCTAGAGGATGATATTCAGGATACTGGATATGGTCGAAAGTCGAGATCACTCTTCTTTCTTTCCCCGTTTCTGGATTGATGATTAAAAGTTCGAAGGCTCGATATTCTGCAGAAGCAGAAGATAGTAAAGATTCTATCAAAATTAGAATGACAAAAAAAGATCTCATCGCTCTTAAAGGCATTCTCGCTTATCGGAACTTCTGTGGTTTGACTCAAGGTTTCAGTGAGAGGATGAATAACTATCCTAGTTCGCTTCTGGTCTTTTTAGAGGCCGTCGCCAAACGGCCATCTTTGAAAA
>JAGRAG010000201.1 GCA_020435025.1 Bdellovibrionales bacterium
GGAAAACTGCCACTTTGAGGGCTATGAGGAAGTCTCAGAACCGCGGAAACTTGTGGGTGGTTGTTGGGACGAATGCGGCCGATTTTCTCTTTTAAGAGATGATATCCTATAAAGTCACTTAGCCCGGCGGCTAAGAGTAAAATGGCAATCGTTTTGACCGCCTTTTTCTTTTCAAGATAAATCCAAAAAGCAAAGAGCAAAGGGAGAAAGATCCGAGTGAACCAAAATTGGTTAGATAGATTGCTTATAAAAGGAAAGAATTGATCCCCAATAGGGTGTGACCAGGCCTGATTGATGAGTTGGAAAAGTTTGTGATCTATGGACTCTAAATAAGACAAGCTATTTTATCATCTCAATTTGCAAAGGTTTTAATGTATCCAAGTGCACATCACGTTGAGGAAAGGAGATCACAACATTATTTTGTCGGAAAAGATCATCAATTCGAAAACGAATCTGACTTTGAATCTGCTTTATCTGTAACACATCTTTTAGTTTTGTCCAAAAAAAGACTTCAAAATTTAAGGAGCTATCGGCGAAATCGCTAAATAGAAGACTCGCTTTAGGAAATTTTAAAACGAATTCCTGTTCATTTACGGCTTCTAAAAGCAGGTCTCGGACTTTCTTGGTATCCGATCCATAAGCGACTCCCACTTTTACGGAAGAGCGTACTAAAGAATCAGAGAGGGTCCAATTTAAAACGTTTTTTTCTAAAAAAGAGGCGTTTGGAACGACAACATGGGTGTTGTCCATGGACTTGATTCGTGTACTCCTGGCACCGATGGCCTCAATCGAACCAAAGATACCATCGACTTCAACGAAGTCTCCCACACGAATAGGGCGTTCAATCATTAAGATCAGACCACTAAAGAAATTATTGACAATGTTTTGTGTTCCAAAACCCACCCCGATGGCTAACGCTCCACCAATGACTGTAAAGATCTCCGTGGGTACTTTCAAAAGGCGAAGGACAAATAGGGTTAGAATGACTAGAAGAACATAAAAAACGGCAGTTTCTATAGTTACTTTTAAAGCATCTTCAATATCTAATTTAGAAATAAATTTTTTGGTGATGATTCGACTCAATCGTCGACAAATAAAGTATCCTAAGACAAGAAGAACGATGCCTGTAATTAACTGACCGAGAGTAAGAAAACTTTTCTCGTTAACTGTGACGACTTTAAAGTGCCAAAGACTTTTAACGATTTCAAAGACATCGACCCAATCAATAGATGAAAGACTTTCCATACATCAAGGTTCTCAAGAACTGATGAAAAAGTCTATAAATCATCTTTCTCGGGTCCGTCCTTAGTACTAACGACGGAAGCCGAGGACTGGGAGGACTTCTTGTTGTGGTAGAGCATATACTTGGCAGACTCATAAAGTCCTTGAGCCAAGCGACTCATTTCTGTCCATTTTTCTGGGTATTGATCTTTGACATCCTTATCTGGTTCATTAGAACGATAACGATAAAGTCCGCGAATGTTTCCCGGCAAGCCAATGGCGTAGAACTCTTTATCTAAAACTCCGATCTGAGGTGGTGTTTGATAGTAAACGAAGTTAAAGGCGTAACGAGTAGGTCTTTTGTCAGCAAATATATTACGACCAAAGGTGGTGTTTTCGAAAGAGTGTCCTGTCATGCCGGCTAGTGTTGGAAGAATGTCTGGCTCTGTGACAATCTCGTCATTCACTCCGGGCTCAATAAGGCCTGGGCCATAAAATACAAGTGGGACGTGCCATCGTTCCAAGTTAAAATGGCGACTTCCTGGAGAGACATGCTCGGCTTGGTAGTCAGGAAGGCCATGGTCACCAGTGACGACAAAAATGGTATTTTTAAATTTTGGATCCTCTTTGGTTCGTTTATAAAATTCTCCAAATGCGTAGTCTTGAAAGCGCAGCGAATTCAGCTCATCGTTAGAAAGAAGGCCATATTTCTTTAATGTCTTTTGGTCTAAACTCAAGCTTTCAAAGTCCCCATGATCTTCAGGTATGGTGTAGGGACGGTGAAATCCTGCTGATTGAATAAAAGCTAAAAAAGGCTTTTGTTCAGTGCGATCTCTTAAAGTTTGGTGAGCTTCTTTAAAAAGGTCCAGATCGGAAACTCCCCAGACATCGGTGCGAGGAGATGTCAGGTTCTCTTCGTCGATAAGGTGAACGCCTTTAATGTTATTGGTGATCACGCCTCTGATGTTTCCCCAATTGGCGCTGCCACCAATAAAATAGTATTTATCATATCCAGTAAAGGCATTGGCGACGGTATTTTGATTGATGATCAGAGGATTTCGAGAGGAACTTCCTTGATGGTCATTTACATCAGGAATTCCAGTAATCAAGCAATAAATAGATCGAGCTGTAGCCTCGCTAGGGACATAGTATTCGGTAAATAAAAGCCCCCCTTTTGCCGCCTCATCAAGATAAGGAGTGGGTTTTAAGGGGTGCCCGAGAACCCCCGTTTTATAAGCCGCTAGGGATTCTAAAATGATCACGACGATGTTGGGAGGGTTTTTAGGGTCGATCTTTGTAAAAGGACTTCCCATTTTAATGGGACGTTGAAAATGTAGAGAATCGACAGAAGGGTTGGATACATCAAAATATTGACTCACTATAGGATAAAGCTCTTTGGTGTTGGCTGCATTGTAGGCTTGTTTTCGATTTTTAAAGGTATCTACAAAATAATGAATAGGGTTCATGGAAAGTGAAGAGATGAAGGTGTTTGTCGAAAAATAGGCCTCGCTCCAACGTAGAGGATATTGGGAAAGTTTTCCATGAAGCCCGGCAACAGAAAAAAGAAAAATCAGTAGTCCGTAAAACCACCTTTTATGAAGTTTTATGGGAGGTTGACTTCTATAAAAAAATATAAATCTTGATAGCGTGACAAAGGAGAGGTGACCCAACAACGCGCCCCCGAGACACATCCAAATAACAGGGTAGGTGGACCATACCATTTCGGCTGATATCAGGGGGTTTTTAAAAAATTCTAAAATAGTGGCATTCACTCGACCGTGTAAATATCGGTAATAGGCGATGTCGATCATCCCAGTAGCAATAATTCCGAAAAAAACAGCAGTATATGCAAGAGTCCAAAACTTCTGAGCCCAACGGCTTTTGTAAGGATCTAATGGAGGGATCCAAAATAAGAGCACCATCGGTAAGAGTAAAACAAGGCTGACCCGAGCATCAAATTTTGCTCCTAAGTAAAGTGCTTCGATAAATTCACGGGAAGAAAATGGACTTGCTTCGCTGACAAAGATAATAGCAAAAGCTAAGCGCATGACAAAAAACATCAACCAAAGAATTAAGAAAATTTTTATAAAGGCTTTGCTTCGTAGACTAAGTTGCAATGAATCCTACCTTTGATCGTTGAGGTTCCAGTCATAGGAATGAAATTCAATTTTATAAGTACCATCAATTATAGATTTTTGAAGAGTTTTGTCTCCAGTGATGTGTGGCGCGATAAATTTTGCGACTGAGTTCTTGTTTTTTGAAAAATCTTCTTCGAACCAATCAAAGATCTTTGAAAGTCGGAGGGTTTTAGATTTGGTATTCAAAGTGTTTCGCTTACTGTCAGATAAAAAGAGCTTGGTTTGTTGTTGAAGCTGTTCTTCGAGTTTTTCGGCCGTATAGGCAAAGTTGGCAAGAGCTGGGCAGCCAATGGAGGCGCAATTTACGGCAAAGTGCACGCGAGGTTCGGAGTATTTTTTTCTCAAGATCCCATGTTCAATATGATCTAAAAAAGACTTCTTTCCGAATAGCGAAAAGAATTCTTTTTTCCAGGGACTTGAAAAAAAACTACCAATCTTTTTAATGGATTTAACGGGATAGTGATCAATGATGAGTTTTAAGGTAAGAGCATTATATGCGTTTATGAGAAATGCAATTTGTTGTGGCTGTGTCCATTCGTTAAATTGTTTCTGAGTGACCGAAGACAAGCTTTGAGTAAATTGATCTAATTCCGTACGGTTGGTTTTTAGAGATTTGTACTTAACGGTACTGACAGGACCGCTAACTACAACAAATTTTTTTAAAATCTCCTCGTAGCTTTTGTAGTTGTGGTCAAAGGCGGCATTAGAAAAAGCGGTTAAGGGAGTTAAAACAGTAGAAAATAAAACAAGATGTAAAAAAAGATTCTTTAAACAAAACATGTATTCTCCCTTAGGGCTCGACTCATTTTAAAAAATCATCAGTTAGATAGTAAATGAGATTCACTGAATAAGCAGCCTTTAAAATTAAGGATTTCGTGAGAAAAGCCATTTTTTCAAATACTTCATAAGAAAGGGCAGAGCGCCAAGTGCTAAAAATGATAATATAACTGGCGTTGAAGTGATATCTGACAGAGATTGAATCGATGCCAGCTTCTGACCCGCATTCACGTAGACCAAAGCTCCAGGAAACATCCCAAGATAAGAGTATATAAAAAAATCCATGGTTGTCATCGATGTGACTCCCATCGCGAGGTTGATCGTAAAAAAAGGAATGGCGGGAACCAATCTAAGAGTGAGAAGATAGCGAACGCCATCTTGTTTTAAACCCTTATTGATTTTTTCGATTTCATTAGGAAACTTCTGTTCGACAAATTTTCGCAAAAGATATCGACTGATTAGAAAGGCTAAGGTCGCGCCAAGTGTGGCGGAGGTCAGTGCTAAAAAAGTCCCCCATAACCAACCAAAAAGAGCACCGGCCACCAGGGAAAGGCCTGCGGCAGCCGGAATGGAAAGGGCCGTTAGCAAAATGTAGACTCCAGAAAAAACAGCAGGAGCCCAATATGGGTGGTTTGTGGTCCAGCTTCTTAATGCTCTTTCGTTCGATTTTAACTGTTCTAAAGTCAACCAACCTTTTAAGTGTAGGAAATATAAAAGAAAAAGCGAGAGGCCAATAAAGAGCGTTCCAATAATGAGCTTCCTATTCCTAGATATCAACGTCATAGATCCCTTATATTGTGGCAAATGAGCGTGAATTGCGAATTTTTCAATATCATAGGAGGGTTAGCAACTAGATCTTGCAAAATTTCTGTGAATTTTACGCGGAGCCATGATTTTATTGGAAATGTTTCGGTCAAACTGGTAAAAGCTGAGAGAAATTCGGGAAATACGGGAGATTCATGTCCAAAACCTCTATGGAAACCGCCAACATTTTAATGAATGCGTCATCTTTACTGCCTGATGTCTCGCATGAGCGGGAAGCTACAATTCATGGGGCCATTGAAACTGTGGGGATGGAATCCATCGAAATGCCCATTCGTTGGAAAAACGGTGAGGGGCCAGAGTTTTTTCTTCCTGCTAGAATTGATGCCACAGTGAATTTGAAAGAGCATTCTGCTAAAGGCATTCATATGTCACGACTGTACCTTTCTCTTTCAAAGTGGACGGCGAAATCGGCATTAACTCTTGCTTCTTTAAAAAAGATTCTAATTGAATTTGTCGAAGATCAAAATGGATTAAGTGATTCAGCCTCGATTCGTATAAGATTTGATCTGCCGATCCAAAGGAAGGCGCTCGTTAGTGATAAGCTGGGTTGGAGACAGTATCCAATTGAGCTGGGAGCTTATCTCCAAAAAGGAGATTTTGGTTTTTATATTGGCGGAGAAGTTCTTTACTCTAGTACTTGTCCCTGTTCGGCGGCATTGGCTAGACAGGCCATGCGTGAAAAATTTGAAGCTGATTTTTCAACTTTGGATTCTGTTTCCGTTGATGCTGTGGCAGATTGGCTGACTCAGGAAAGCTCGGTTGTGGCGACTCCGCATGCGCAACGAAGCTCGGCTTATTATAAAGTTCAGTTTGTGAGCCCTCAATTTGCTCCGACACCTTTGCAGTTAATTGATTTAATCGAAGATGCCTTAGGGACTGCTGTGCAGTCAGCCGTGAAAAGACAAGATGAGCAGGAATTTGCTCGATTAAACGGAAGCAATCTGATGTTTTGTGAAGACGCTGCCAGAAAAGTCCGTCAAGTATTAGATACCAATTCTCGTGTTTCGGCTTATCATGTTAAGTTTGTCCATAGAGAAAGCCTCCATCCTCATGATGCGGTAGCTGAAATCTCTAAAGGCCGTATCATTCTTTAAGGTTGCAAAGCTTGCCGCCTCTTATCATAATATTGAGATCAGGTCTTAGAGGGGAGAGGCGTGCGTCTATTAGAAAAGCTTTACGGTGGCTGGATGAAATTGGCTCATTATATGGGTACCATCAATACTTTTTTGCTGCTGTTTTTGCTTTTTTTCTTAGTGTTTACTCCTATTAGTTTGTTTTTTAAGTTAATTAGGCGAGACGCTCTTCGTTTGCGTTGGAAAGGTCAGTCCAGTTATTGGGTACCTAGAACAGAGGCGCCGGGTTCCATGAAATGGCGTTTTTAGGAGTTCATCATGAGTTTTCTTTCTGAAATTTGGATGTTTTTAAAAGTACGAAAAAAATATTGGTTGCTACCCATTTTGATCACGTTATTGATCTTAGGAATTCTTGTGGTCTTTGCTCAAGGCACGGCCGTTTCCCCTTTCATTTACACTCTCATTTAGTAATGATCATTTTAGGAATTTCTTGTTACTATCATGACTCGGCAGCCGCTCTGCTCAAAGACGGAGAGATCGTCGCCGCGGTACAAGAAGAGCGATTGACGCGTGTGAAGCATGATGCGGATTTTCCGAATGAGGCCATTGTTTTTTGTCTGAAAAAGGCCAAGGTCTCTTTAAAAGATGTGGATGCCATAGTTTACTATGAAAAGCCATTTGTTAAATTTGAACGTATTTTGGAGACGTTCTTTTCGCAAGCTCCCCGTGGATTTTGGCAGTTTTTTCGATCTCTTCCGAGATGGTTAAAAGAAAAACTCTATCTAAAAAAACTGCTTGTCGATGAACTAAGAAATATTGATAAGACGGTTTCTCGTAGAATTTTATCTGATAAAATTCTCTTTAGCGAGCATCACCTTTCCCACGCGGCTTCAGCATATTATCCTTCGCCTTTTTCAAAAGCGGCCATAGTTACTCTAGATGGTGTGGGAGAGTGGGTGACCACAAGTTTGGCAGTGGGGAATGGCGAAAAGATTGATTTTTTAAAAGAGATCCATTTTCCGCACTCTTTAGGACTTCTTTACTCGGCCTTTACTTACTATTTAGGATTTAAAGTCAATGGAGGAGAGTACAAGGTCATGGGTCTCGCCCCCTATGGTACACCAAGATATGTCGAACAGATCTATAAAGAGCTTCTGTACTTGGCTGAAGATGGGTCTTTTCAATTGAACTTGAAGCACTTTGATTACCTCACCGGAGCGACTATGATTCGTAAGAGTTTCGAGGAGATCTTTTCCCAACCGCGAAGGCTTCCCGAATCAGAGGTGTTAGAATTCCACATGGATATTGCGGCATCCATTCAGCAGGTCATTGAAGAAGTTATTTTAAAGATTTCCGCTGAAGTTCATCGACAAACAGGCTTAGACCATCTCTGTTTGGCCGGCGGGGTTGCTTTAAATTGCGTCGCCAATGGCAAGTTATTAAAACAAGGCCTTTGGAAGAACATTTGGGTGCAACCAGCCGCCGGTGACGCAGGAGGTGCCCTGGGAGCGGCCTTGGCGGCGCACTTTCTTCATTTTAAAAACCAGCGAGCGGCTTCGTCAGCGGATTCTATGCATGGGTCTTTATTAGGGCCTGAATACAGTGCCGCTGAGATAGAAACTTTTTTAAACGAACAGGGAATTCAATTTCGTACTTACGAAGAAAACGATCTTCTGGTCGAAGTTGTTGAGAAGTTAATCGATCAAAATGTAGTTGGTTGGCATCAGGGAAAGATGGAATTTGGTCCTAGAGCCTTAGGAGCTAGAAGCATTTTGGCAGACCCTCGTGATCAACAAATGCAAAAGCGTCTTAATTTAAAGATTAAATACCGTGAGAGCTTTAGGCCCTTTGCCCCAGCAATCGCAAAAGAAGAAAGCGCACACTGGTTTGATATGGAAGGAGAGAGTCCTTACATGTTGATGGTTGCCGACGTTAAAAAAGAAAAACGCCACGCTCTTTCAGTTGAAGAACAAAATCTTAAAGGGTTTAAGGCGCTACAAGTGCCTCGCTCTGAGGTTCCAGCGATCACACATGTTGATTATTCGGCGCGCGTACAGACAGTGGATGAACATAGTGAGCCCCTTTTTAGAAAGTTGCTTTTAAAGTTTCAGGAAACAACAGGCTGTCCACTTTTAGTAAATACCTCATTTAATGTTCGCGGAGAGCCCATCGTCTGTTCCCCTTATGACAGTCTCCGCTGTTTTATGAGTACCGAGATGGATGTGCTGGTTTTGGGGCCGCATCTTATTGAAAAAACAAAGCAAACAGTTTCAAAAGAGCAATTCGAACGGGTCTTTCCGTTGGATTAATTTCCTACTTTTTCATAAAATGATGGGACAAATACACACAAAATGAGAATCATTTGCAATAAGGATTGACCCTACATAAGTCCTTAGTTAGATTCCTGTCATGGCGTATCATAGTGAAGAATTGGTGAGAGGACAGAGTGGCGAGCAGCAACCAGAAGTGTTGTTGGATCGGAAAGGCTCTGATCTTGCACAGAAGAAACGGGTCATTCGCAAAATGGGTCTTAAGGTGACTCAGCAGCGACTGGCTATTTTAGATGTTTTAATTCGCGGCAAAGCCCATGTAACAGCTCAAGAAGTTTTTGACGAGGTCTCAAGCGCTCATCCTGAAATTGGTTTTGCAACAGTGTATCGTTTTCTTCGAAGTATGTCAGATCATCAACTGGTGAATGAGGTTCGAATGGGAGGGCTTCCAGCCCGTTACGAGCTTTCTACGCCACGCCATCATGACCATCTCACTTGCACCAAATGTGGTCGCATCGTTGAGTTTGAAAATCCGCAAATAGAATCGCTGCAGGTTGCTGTGGCCAGAGAAAATGGTTTCTATCTGACAGGACATGTTTTAGAACTATATGGTGTTTGTTCTTCATGTCAGGTAGTAGGTACTGGTGACTCTGAAACGAAAAAGTAAGTCAAAAAAATCGGCCTCAAAAAAATCCACTTCCCTTCAGAGGAAGGAAGAGGGGATCTATGTTAAAGGGGCAAAGATTCACAATCTTAAAAACATTGATGTGAAAATTCCGCGAAATAAAATGACGGTTATTACCGGTTTAAGTGGTAGTGGTAAATCGTCTTTAGCATTTGATACGATTTATGCAGAGGGACAGCGTCGTTATATAGAGAGTTTATCAGCGTATGCGAGAAATTTTTTAGATCAACTCAAAAAACCTGAAGTGGATTCGATAGCTGGACTCAGTCCTTCCATTGCCATTGATCAAAAATCGATTAGCACCAATCCCAGATCGACTGTGGGAACGGTCACTGAGATTTATGATTTTTTACGCCTTTTGTTTGCTCGCATTGGAACACCCAATTGCCCGGTACATAAAGTTCCCGTATCGAGTCGTACTCCACAAGACATTGTTGACGAAGTGATGAACTTGCCGGAAGGGACCAAATTTTATGTGCTGGCTCCTGTGGCCATTAATAAAAAAGGGGAGTTTTTCGCTGAGTTTCAAAAATGGCTTAAAAAAGGTTTTACCCAAGCGCGCATTGATGGTCAGTGGATGGAGCTTGCGGATGCGGAGAAACTGGCAAAACATAAAGCTCACACCATTGACCTGATGGTGGATCGTTTGGTGATTCAAGAGAAGTTTCGATCGCGGTTGGCTGAGAGTCTTAACTTAGCTTTAAGTCTCACCGATGGACTTGTGACGATAGAAGTGATGGATCAGCCGCAACAGATATATTCGATCCATCGCGCCTGCCCTCAATGTGGGTTTAGTTTTCCAGAAATGGAGCCGAGACTTTTTAGTTTTAATAACCCGAGAGGAGCCTGTCCCACATGCAACGGTATGGGCAGTCTTGATTTTGAAGAGATTGTTCGAGAGACCGGCTATGGAGACCAAGCCCAGACGACGACTCACTGGCGCTGGCGAGGGGAAAAGGTCGATACTAAAGGGGATGAGATGGATGAGGGGGTGGATGAGTACGCCTTAGATACCTGTCCGGACTGTCATGGCGAGCGACTGCGAAAAGAGGCCCTAAATGTTTTTGTGGGTGATAAAACCATCACCGAAATGTCGAGAATGCCGGCAAGTGATCTTCTAAAATTGTTAAACGGTCTAAAGTTGCAGCGTCGTGAGCAGCTTATCGGAGAAAAGATCATTCAGCAAATCTGTGACCGACTGGAGTACATGGTGCGAGTGGGAACACCGTATCTCTCTTTGGAGAGGCCAACGCGCACTTTGTCGGGTGGTGAGGTGCAGAGAATTCGTTTGGCAACCCAGATGGGGTCTTCGTTGGTGGGGGTTCTTTACGTTCTTGATGAGCCGAGTATTGGCCTGCATCCGCGGGATCATCATCGGCTGTTGGGAATTTTGCAAGAGATACGCAATAGAGGAAATACGATTTTGCTCGTTGAACATGATGAGGAAACGATTCGTTCAGCAGACCACATTATAGATATAGGACCGCGAGCAGGACGCGAAGGTGGCGAAGTGATTGCCTGCGGGACTCCTGATGAAATCTCTAAACACCCTCAGAGTCTAACGGGTGGTTACCTTTCGGGACGCTTGACGGTGGGGCAGCCTGAAAAATTGCGAGAAGGTAATGGGCAGTGGATTGAATTAAAAGGTGCGACAGGCCACAATCTACAATCGGTTCATTTGAAACTGCCTTTGGGAAAATTTATCGGAGTGACGGGAGTGTCGGGTAGTGGCAAAAGCACTCTTATTGGTGATACGTTATATCGTATTATTGCCAAAGAATTTTATGGATCGTCTCGAAAGCCAGCGCCGTATGAATCCATCGCCGGACTCGATCAGATTGATAAGGTGATAGAAATCAATCAAAAACCGATCGGCCGCACTCCTCGCTCTATTCCGGCTACTTATGTGGGGGCTTACTCTCCCATTCGTGATCTTTTTGCGCAACTTCCAGAGGCTCGTTTGCGTGGCTATCGGCCAGGGCATTTTAGCTTTAATGTTAAGGGGGGGCGATGTGAAACCTGCCAAGGGGCTGGATTGGTAAAGGTAGAGATGCACTTTTTAAGTGATGTCTATGTGACCTGCGAGACCTGTCATGGGGCTCGATTTACTGCTGAAACCCTAAACTTGAAGTTTAAAGATAAATCGATTGCCGATGTTTTAAATATGACCGTCGGAGAGGCAAAAGACTTTTTTAAAAACCACAGAACAATTTTTAATAAATTAGATACGTTAGAAAAAGTCGGCCTTGATTACCTAACCCTGGGGCAGAGCTCGACCACATTAAGTGGCGGTGAAGCGCAGCGAGTGAAGTTGAGCAAAGAGCTCAGTAAACGAGGTACGGGAAAAACGCTTTACATACTAGATGAACCGACAACGGGCCTGCATTTTGATGATGTGAAAAAGCTCATTGAGTTGCTTCATGGTTTGGTCGATCAAGGGAATTCGGTATTAGTTATAGAACACAATTTGGATGTCTTAAAAAACTGCGACTATCTTGTGGAGTTAGGTCCTGAAGGAGGCAGTGAAGGAGGAGAGATTATCTTTCAGGGGCCAACGAGGGAACTTCTTAAACATAAATCGAGTCCGACAGCTCCTTATCTTCTTCCTTTACTGCAACCAAGATAATTTTTTATCTTTAACGATAGTCTGCTCGAAATCTAAAAAAGAAATACTTCGGTTCGATGTTAAGCTATAACCCAAGGCTCCACATTGAAGTCATCGACTCACTAATTTTAAAAAAATTTTTGTGATTATATTTTTTCATGTAGCCTTCCAATTTTTTGCATATTATCGAGCTTTTTGAAACTTTTGGCCAAAAATCGGCCAATTACCCTGCCGAAGCTAATAAAACCTTTTCTAACTCATTCATTCTCTTCTTAACGGGTTTTTGGAGAATATCTTCGTTAATTTGTAAAATAAGTCCCTTCATTATTTCGGTTTTATTAAGAGACGTCTTTTCTCTCAGTTTCTCAAATTTTTCAAAAAGTGATTCATTTAATTTTAAAGAAAGTCTAAAGCCACTACCTTTTGCAAAATCAGACTCCGAAAACTTTTTAATATTTCTAATAAGCTGACGATCTTCATCTGCTATGGCAATGTAATAACGAATAAGAGAGTCTTTTAATAACTCTGGGTTGCCCACTTCAAA
>JAGRAG010000202.1:0-4379 GCA_020435025.1 Bdellovibrionales bacterium
CCAGCAGAACAACTTGCAGAAATTGTCGGGCAACTTCAAGAGCTGACCTTGGCTTTCGCTCTAAAAGGACTTAGCCCTGAATTGCAAGAAAAAGCCCTTCTCACACTCTCTCATGGACAAAAAAGAAGACTAACAGATTTAACTGAAGGTCGGCAGGTTTCACCAGGGGAAATTGCTACGGCGTTTGCAAAGGTGATTGAAGAAGTCAGAAGCCAAATCACCAATGGTTACTTACGACTGAAAGAGTTCGATCCTAGTCGAGTCATTGAAGAGGATATCGAAGAGAAACTTGCTTTAGCCCCAATATTTGGCACAGATTCTAACGACGAAGAACCCGCTGTTAGTGGTGAAGAACTGGTTTTTGAGCTTCCTGGGGACAAATCAAATGGTGACAGCTCAGAGCTCCAACGCCAGGTGAATAGATTGAAAAATGAAGTGGCTCAGTTGAAAAGAGAGAATGTTCGCCTTAAAACCCAATCCACGGAAACCAAAGAGACTCTAAACAAAATCAAAAAACTTTTGGCTTCCTAGTCAATTCTTTTCGTACTATCAAAAGAACAGATGAGCTAATAGTTGTATCTGAGTGTCCTTCGTATCAGTAGGCGTGGTCTCTTCAGCCTTAGTATTACGCATAATATAGAGCAACTCCAGTTCCGTTCCTGAAAGTAAGAAAGACTTGGTTCCCACCATAATTTCCGTGGCGCTTCCTTTTTTAAGAGTTCTCGTTGTATTAGCCACTGCAAAATTTAAAACCGCATAGTTTTCACGTCAATACCTGTACTTACTCTCCAAAGTCACTACGCTTCCTTTATCGACGGTTCCTGACTGGTCCCGTTCTACACGAAGCCCTTCTACATTGAAAATGAAATCTTTAAAAGTTGCTCCTGCAGTTAAGGACATCATCTGCTTCTTAAGATTTTTTGTTTTATCTTCCGTATTCCAATAGGACAGTTTCGTTGAAGCTCCGAAAGTTACAAAGCGAGCTCCTCCAGATAACACAAATCCTTCATCCTGACTGTATCCAGAGTTCGACATCGGTTGTATATAATTAAAAATGAAAAAAGGTACGTTAGGAGCTGCACCGAATCCCACAGCTTTATAGACAGATCTCATATCTAATCCACTCAGAGTTTGAGCCAAAGATGTATGATCGATATTAAAATGTCCAAACATAGGACGGTACAGGCCCGCTTGAAAGTAAGTGTTCCACATTAAATCATCGACCAACACATATGCAGAACGAACTCGAGCTTCCGTCTCAAATCCATCTTCGATGTTTTTATTGGCAGGTCCGTTCAGATAGCGGCTCTCCAATACAAAGGAAAACTTATGCCAATCAAACGGTCTAAATCGAGCTCCAATGTCTGCTGACATAAAAAATGAGTAGTCAGTAGATGAGGTAACCCCATCGGCATCTCTTTCTAACTGACCATAAAGATATTTAAAATCACCACTAACATAAACGGGAAGCTCTCTCTCCTGCCGATACGGGTCATCAACAGGCATTCGTGATAAAAGCTCTCCACGATTTTTTGCATCGATCGTTAACCAATCAAGATTGGAGTACTGATCATAGAACTTAGAAGGTGGGTCGACGATTTTCAAAGTTCTTGTATCTTCATGAGGACTCATCTTTGCTGCGATCTCTCGTTTCTTAGACTTCTTAACACCCTTCATTAAGCTTTTTGCAGCAGCAACATGATCCTTTCGTTTGGCGTCTTTAGCCATATAAGCCGAATAGGCCTTTACCTGCTTGCTCCAATAAGCCTGCTTTTCTAAAGGCGCCGGAGTTCCAAGATCCCGCATCATTTTACTTTTGAAGGAACGCAACCATCTTTGTTGATTCCAAGCTCCATAACGGTTTCGCATTCCTCCGCCATTGGGATTGACATGACACCCCTGACAACTCAAAGTACAGCGTCGATCTTTAGGAGGAACATTAATCCGACCCGGAGCATGACAAGCAGCACAGTTTTGCGCGTATCTATTGGCAATCCATGGCTCAGCATGTGCTTGCCAAAAAGATCCTAGTGCTACAAAAAAAATGAAAACAATTGCTCTAAACCCAGCTGCCATCTCTGCCCCTTAACAACCCAAATGTTTGTCATACTTGCTACAATGTAAGGATATAAGCCAATGAGTCGGAATCCAAGCAAAGGTGCCCTGACTTTACCTTTGTCTGGATTTATTTAACTAAGGCTCTTAAGGCCTCATCTTGTCCATCAATTTTACCCATCTGATCAAGATCCAAGATTTTTAACAGCTGGGGATAGATATCGACATTACTGACGGTCGGTACCCGTTTGCCCCGTACAAAATTTGGTCCGTATACATAAAGAATTCCGTGCATCGAACGATACTTATAGGGGTCATACCCATGACTTCCTTTCGGAACCCTGCACCCTTTCTGTACACAGACCGAATACGGAGGTTTAGCTACAACTAAAATATCCGGGACACTATCATGTTCACTAAAGTGCCAAGGGTCTGCCATTTCTTCTTTCTTATACACCTGGAAGCGAGCCCCAAGAGAGTCAAACTTCAATTTCTTGTACAGCGAATCTCGCTGCTTTTTAGACGGCACATAAAGAGAAACCTGTGTGGAACTTTCAAAAAATCGCACGTTTTCCAAGTCTTTCTCAGTTAAGTAATCAGACAAATAATCAACCTT
Source organism: Bdellovibrionales bacterium (assembly GCA_020435025.1). Taxonomy (GTDB): domain Bacteria; phylum Bdellovibrionota; class Bdellovibrionia; order Bdellovibrionales; family UBA1609; genus JAGRAG01. The sequence goes on from JAGRAG010000202.1 coordinate 2,672, forward strand.
TTCTAGGTTCGTATCCATCATTCCATGGTCTGAAACGATAACGACATTAACAGAAATTGGAAGTGCTTCCAATTTTTCCAATAACCCACCTAAACTTTCATCTACCTTAGTGATGGCAGCTTGTAACTCAGAAGAATTGACACCGTGTTTGTGCCCAGCTGAATCAACATCACTAAAATAAAGAGTGACAAAATGAGGTCGTCGCTCTTCAGGTAACGAAAACCATTGTATCACTTGATGAACACGGGCTTTGTGACTTCGATGATGATCATAATTATAATAATAGGTCGGTCTCTCACCCTGGATTTCTGCCTCCGATCCTGGCCAAAAATAAGAAGCCGTCAGCATGTTTTGCTTTTCCGCCACCACCCAAATTGGGGCTCCTCCATAAAACCTCCCCTCCTGCACTGACTCTTTTTTATTGAGGCGGTAATCTTGTTGAAGGTTCGGAGAGTAAAATTTGTTATCAACAATTCCATGTCGGCCCGCATGCAAACCGGTCACAATGGAGTAATGATTTGGAAATGTTTTCGATGGAAATGTAGGACGAAGGCTCGTTGCAAAAGACCCCTTGTTTCTTATTCTTAAAAGATGTTTCGGCTTGTAGCGATCCGTGTAGTCGTGACGATAACCATCGATTGAAATAAGAAGTACATATGGTTTTTTTTCGGCACTCGGAGCGTTATTCCGATTAGCAATATGATATCCACCGCCTCCAGATCCACCCTGTAAATGACTACAACTTACAAGGAAAATAGCAACTACGAAAACTATCGAAATGTTCTTCGCTGAACGAAACAAAAATGAAGAAAGGCTATCAATAAAGAACATCAGAATTACTATCTCCTATTTAATTTATTTTTTGAAGTAGGGCTTCAACCAATTTCGAACGTCTTCCATTGTATGACAAACAACATCAGGGTCTTCAGCTATCAAACGTTCACTCAGAACTTTCGTGATGTGTGAGCCACCCGTAAAGGCTACTGAACGCATCCCCGCCGCTCTTGCCGCTTTTAAACCTGAAGGACTATCTTCTATTACAAGGCACTCAGAGGGCTTCTTCTGGCACCTCTCGGCGGCCAACAAGAAAAGATCCGGAGCCGGTTTTCCAGACGGCACCATCTCACTATTAAAAATGAGAGCTTCAGGAAAGAACTCACCTAAGCCTGTCACCCGTAAACTCGTGTGGATCTTTTCCATGGCTCCACTGGAAGCCATACAATACTGACCCTCAAGATTCGCTAAGACTTCCCGCACGCCCGAAATTTCTTGAAGCTCCTGTTCAAAAGCCTTCGTTCGCGCCATTCTCATGAGTTCCCAATACGTGTCTGGAAGCCTAGCTAACTCTTCTTGCATCGCCAAAGAATTCTTGCCCATGCCCACAAACTTCTCAATATGCTCTTCCGTGGTGATCGGAAAACCGAGTTCCGTTTTCACCCTAGCTGCTTCTCGATTAGCTAAAATTTCACTGTCCACTAAGACACCATCACAATCAAAGATGACGAGTTTTATGGGGTCCACAAAAGCCTCCGGTAAGTCGACAAAATAGACCATTCCAACTGAGAATCCTGCACTTTTTTAAAAATAATGCCTAGCATTAGATCGGTTCTCTGTTGATCATCAGTGGGTTTCTCCCTATAAATTGGCCTGTTCATTCTGGCGGATGTAGCTCAGTTGGTAGAGCCCCGGATTGTGATTCCGGTTGTCG